>NZ_JASMRI010000060.1:0-1094 GCF_041431375.1 Flavobacterium sp. Arc3
TTTATACTCGAAAAATAACCGACATATAACCCTCTTAAAAGTTGTTTATAACTTAATGATGCTTTACATAGGAATGGTTGTTACTGTGAGTATTTATTTTTCATTTAATATTATTTTCTTTATTGGAGGCGGTGGTGGAGGCGGTGGTAAAATTCCATTAATACTCTCAAAATGAAAATTTTTACTTGTCTCAATTAGTTTTAATTTTTCTTTTGTCCTATAAATCCACCTTGAAAGAGAATCTAATTCTTTGGGAACTTTATGACTGTGAACAAAAACACTTTTTTTAAAAGTATCTTTTTTTATAATTATTTGATATGCACTTCCGTCAACATAATCTTCATTATATTCTGATTTTATTTTTTTAAAATCTATTTTTTTTAATAATTCACGTAATTGATTTCTTTGTTCTTTTGTAAGTATTGCATAATAATTTGTTTTAGCTTTTGGAAATTTTTTCCCATATCTTTCTGAGACATTCCAATGTTCTCTTAAATAAATCGTGTCGTTTTCTGTGAATTTTATTGAAAATAGAGTTGAGAATGTTCCACCAAACGAATACTCGAAAGAGTCAAAATCTTTTTCTTTTTTTGCACAAGATATTAAAAGTGTCAAAATGAACATAATAAATAATTGTCTTTTCATACGGAATTTCCTGTTTTTTAGTAGGTAATATTACTGCCAAAGTTCGCTGCTTTGAGATTCGTAATCTTTTAATTTTCGGCTTTGCAAAAAATATAATGCGAAACGGTAATTGCACTAAATTCCAGTTAGCTCAAAATGATTGTTGCTGTGAGTGTTTCATTAATAATCATTCTTTTCGCATTTCTTTTTTTCGCCGCAATACATTTCGCCGCAAACTGCATCAGTATTATTGAAGCGAATTCCTTTCTATTTAACGATTTCGCTACAATCCATTTGGACGCAAACTGCATCACTTAAATTCAACCAAAATATTTTCTGCTTCACGATTTTATTCTGATTTTTCAGCGCAAAATTCGGCAAGAATATTCACAGTAACGTTATGCCACTTTGAGATGGCTGGAAGTTCGTAACCGCTCAATTTTCGGCTTAACGAAAACTTGATGCGAAAC
>NZ_JASMRI010000006.1:0-63718 GCF_041431375.1 Flavobacterium sp. Arc3
GGGGTTCGGAAAATCGACTTTTTCTTGTTCAGATTATCTAACCTTTTTGGATAATCCCCAACTTTTGCGCTTGATCCTATTTATCTTTAAAATAAAGATGTTGAGAAGAGGGAATTATACAAACTAAATTCCAGCAATACAAAAATCGTACAAATCATAAAATAAAAAAACCGTAAATACCTGTTTATAACTGGTTTTACGGTTATTAAAAGTGGTCCCACCTGTACCCCATATAATTTTATCGTATTTTATCAAAAAACACCCTATTTAATAGATTTAACGGGTGTTTTAAAGCTTTTTACAGCAAAGATAAATTAAGCAAAATAAGACGAAAACAAAAAAATTCGTCCCCCCATTCGTCCCCTATTGAAAATATGCTTAGATTTACATTATCTAAATTTAAGGAATGTCAAAAGCAAAATTTATACTAAAAGAACCAAATTCGAAAAGTGATACTTTGATTTATCTGCTATATAATTACCAATACAGCAGGTTTAAATATTCAACTAGTGAACAAATAAATCCTAAATTTTGGAATCCACTAACTCAACGAGTCAAAGAAACGAAACAATTTAAAGAATATCCCGAATTCAATACTAGACTTGATAAAATTGAAAACGGAATTAAAAATGTATTCAGAAGATTGCTCAATGATGGTATTCAACCAAATAACGCTATTTTAAAACAAGAACTTGAAAACGAATTAAGTGACTATATTTTAAAACCTAGAAAAAAATCATTTATGTCTTTTGTGGATAATTATATTACTGAAAGTAAATTAAACAAACGAGAAGGCACAATTAAGGTTTACAATACAACATATAAGTACCTAAAAGAATACTCTTCTAAATACAAAACAATTGATTTTGAGAATATCACTTTAGAATTTTACAATCATTATACTGCCTTTCTGTCGCAAGATCATAAACTTTCAGCCAATACCGTTGGAAAACATATTAAGACTATTAAATCATTTATGAACGAAGCAACCGAAAGAGGTATAAATGAGAATTTAGAGTTTCGAAAAAAGAAATTTAAAACCATTCGAGAAGAATCCGATACAGTTTATTTAAGCATTAAAGAGTTAGAGCAATTTGAAAAATTACAATTAGATGCAACCCCTCGATTAGATAAAGTAAGAGATTTGTTTTTGATTGGGTGTTATACTGGTTTAAGATTTTCCGATTTTACACAAATACAACCCGAAAATATAAACAACGACAATACAATGCTTTTTATCAGAACTCAAAAAACAAGTGAACGTGTTGCGATCCCATTGCATAAAACAGTAAGAACAATATTAAAAAAGTACAGTAACAAACTTCCTAAAGCATACACGAATCAAGTAACAAACCTTTATTTGAAAGAAGTCGCAAGTTTAGCCAACATAAAAGAACTAGTAGAAACTACCATAACTCGAGGTGGAAAAGTTGAAAAATCAGTATCACAAAAATTTAAATTAATTTCAACCCATACTGCCCGAAGAAGTTTTGCAACAAATTTATATATTGCAGATATTCCAGCAATTTCCATTATGAAAATAACAGGGCATAAGACTGAGCGCTCATTTATGGCTTACATAAGAATTAGTCAAGAAGAAAACGCTGATAAATTACTAACACATCCATTCTTTAACTAATGAGTATAATTACAAATTTAGAACTTCAAAACAAGTTCGATATAGCAACGGAATATAGTGAAAATCGAAATTTTTTAATAGAAAACGAGATTAGAGAGATTGACAATTATGTTAATAATATACCTATACAAATATCACCATTTAGTAAAGAAGCAAAACTTTTGACTATAAATAAATCTCTGAAAATTTACGATTTTGGCAACGCCTACATTGACAGAAAAATATTTAACGAATCATTTTATGGTTATTTAAACAATTACAAACAAATTACCATTGAACGTCTTTACAATGATAGTGATGAAATGTATAGACATAAACAAAATACTTCAGACCAAGCAATCGAAATTTTCAAATATTATGAATGGTTAAAAATACAGTTATCAACTCCACAAAAAGCAGAAAAAAAGAATTCGCTTAGTCACAAAGAAAAAATGCTAGCCTTATATTATTTAGGATTAGATATGAGAAAATTTAGTAACAACAAACAATCCGCAACTATCTTATCTAAAATTCTTGGATTGGACGAATCAAATACAAAAGATTACCTCACCTATTTTGATGGAAACAAAGGAAAAGTTAAAACAGAAGCTAACATCAACAAAATGCTAGATTTATTTGAAAATCAAGACTTTAAAGAAATTCAAAAGAAAATTAAAAAAGACCTTGAGAAATAATTAGTAAATTATAGGTTACCTCAGTGCATACCTCAGGCACTGCTTAGATTCATCTTTGCCATTATAAACTTAAATACAGTAAAATAATGGCAAATTTAACATTCAACACTTTCGAGTTATCAGACTTCGAAAACGCATTTAACAAAGCTTTTGAAAAAGCAATTAAACAATTTATAAATCCTCCCGTATCTCAAGACAAGGATTTAAAATCTAGAAAAGAAACCGCTAGGATTCTCAACATTTCATTACCTACACTTCATCTGTTTACCAAAGAAGGAATCATTCGAGCTTATCGAATTGGAAATCGAGTTCTATACAAACAAGAAGATATAGAAAACGCTTTGAACGTTATTGTTTCACCTAAACAAAAAGGACACAATAATGGAAACTAATAAAAATGATTACTCAGTTATTGTGTTTTTAGAAAATGAAACAAAGCCTAAAAAATGGAACTATGTTCATAAATTAAACGGCTTCTCTATGTTCCTAAATAATTCACACCCAACGTGGAAATATATGAATGTTTACGAACGTAGAACAAGTAAATTTCTTAAACAATTTCACAAAGGGAACTTTATCCCTCCATTTCTTTAGACCTTTTTTTTTAACCTTTAAAAATAAGCACCTTCAATAAAAACCTTTAATAAATAACCTTTTAATGGTTTTAATTAATGTGCAACGATTCAGATTATGATAGTCAAAAACACATACGGCACCAGCGTAGCTTTTTCGGTTCGAGAGTTCGGGATAATACCCAAAGATGAGTTTACAGGTTCTTCGCTTCAAAGAAAGAAGCAAGAACCTAAACCAAAAACAGAAAAGAAACCAAAGCCAATAGACAACATTAAAAAAATGCGGTCTTTATCTCGCAAGTCAAAACAAAAAATCAGAAAAAAATTAATCTGTTTTGCGAGATGCTACAAACGTTTAAGTTTTGTCACACTAACTTTTTTAAACAAAGTAACTGACGAACAAGCCGTAAATATTTTACGCAAGTTTGTAGATAACGTAAAAAAGAGAAGTGAAAACTTCCAATACATTTGGGTAGCCGAAAGGCAAACCAAAAATGATTTTTTCAAGGGGAACATTCATTTCCATATGATAACCAATAAATATTGGAAAATAGAAAAGTGGTGGAATTATTGGCTTGACCTACAAAAGAAAAACGGAATAGTACCGAGAGACGAGAACTACAAACCCTCCTCTGCTTTTGATGTAAGACAACTAAACTCCAATAACATTAGGTCGATAGCTTCCTATGTGACAAAATATGTTACTAAAAACAGTGATAAATTTGATTGTCAGGTTTGGAACTGCTCCAGACAAGTATCAGAGCTCTACACAGATTTTTATACCGATTCTAGTTTTGTAGATGAATTTAAAAAACTAGATGCTGTACTCAAAGAATTTGAAGTGAAAGACCATAGCAATCGACTTATCATAAACGTAAAAATGATAAACTTAAACAGACAAACATTACCACTCTACAAAAGACTCGACGAAAAAAATAAAGCAATAAAATAATACATATTACAATGGAAAAGAATAAAAAAAAACTATTAGAAAATTTTATTATAGAATTTTTACCTCCAACGGGAAACAAAAGGAAATATAGTGGAAACGAACTAGATTACATCACTAGAACATTAGACAAAGTATTTATTCAAAACTTTGGATTTAACTTATCAAAAGAAGAAATTGCTGATTGTTTTTCAAGACTAAACTATGAAATTTTTGATAAAATAGGAATACTCGATTACGAGAAAAAAAGAATTAAGCCCGCTTTTATCGATGAATCAAATACTTCACTTCCCATTCAATTTATATATTTTGAGATAAGCCCCAAAACTATGCGTCAATTAATGTTGACTACTTCACAGCTCTCTGAAATTACAAATTCAAAAAAAACTGATGATACTGAAAAGATGAAAATCAAACTTGAATTATTTAAAAATAAAATCACACATAACTAATAGTTTAGCCCCTAATAAGTTTTACAAAATTAAATCGTCAAACATTAACGCTCTATGAAAAATAAGGTTTGTTAAGAAAAACTTATTTTAAAATATTCTTTTAAATAATTCCTTACAAAGACACTTCTTCAATAATTTTCCTATTTTTACAAAACAGTTCTAAAAACTATCTAATCGATTAGGCACTTAGCTAATGCAGAAAACTAGAATGACCAAAATAAACCTTATCTAAATGGAAATATTATCAAAAACGAAAGAAGAGAGACTAATAAAATTATCCAAAGCTTTTTCTCCATCCTCTCCAATAAAAAAAACAGATTTCTTTTTTGGAAGAATAGAACAGCTATCTAATGTATGTGATGCTATTAACGAACAAGGTCAACATGCCATTTTATTTGGAGAGAGAGGTGTTGGAAAAACTTCTTTAGCAAATAAAATGACGGAATCATTTACAAATTTATTTCCAGTAATAGTGACTTGTAATAGAAAAGATACATTTAACAATATTTGGACACAAGCACTAGGGAAAGTGCAACATTCAAAAACTATAAAAGGTATCGGATTTAAACCAACAGACATTGAACAATTTGTCAACTTAGGCACCTATATAAATCCTAAATCTGAAAATTTCCAATCAGACATAATAAGTCTTCTAAATAATTACAAAAAGTACACATTTCTATTTATATTCGATGAATTTGATAATATTATCAATGACCGAACAAGAGAAGATTTTGCTGATTTAATAAAATCATTTTCCGACAACGTAACCAACTCAACAATCGTATTGGTAGGGATAGCCGATGACATTGAAACTTTAATCGGTAACCATCAAAGCCTAGAAAGATGTTTGAAGCAAGTAAAAATGCCAAGAATGTCTAAAAAAGAATGCGAAGAAATCATTGACAATGGATTAGCACTTCTAGACATAAAAATATCACCAAAAGTCAAAGAAAAAATCATAGAATTTGCATCAGGATTCCCCCATTATGTGCATTTACTATGTAAATACGGAGCACAGGAAATAATTGAAAATAACAAATATGAATTTTCACAAGGTTACCTGAACATCGCAATCAAAAAAGGAATAGACAACACGAATGAGCAATTAAAGGCATCATATAGAAAGGCAATTGTTGGAACTAAAAAATGGCAAGATATAATTTTTGCCTGCACACAATCACCTATTGACACCTACAACTGCATTAATAAAATGGATATAATCAAAAATTACAACATAATATCAAGCTCAAATGTTTCGGGAGGAACAATTTCTTACAATTTAAAACAATTTTGTAGTGCAGATAGAGGTAATGTTTTAACAAAAATAGGTAGTGGCATCAATACTAGATATAGATTTACAAACCCGATGATGCGTGCTTTTGTTAAACTCAAAATTAACTCAAATTAAAATATCTAAAAAAATTAACACTGTTTTTAAATTTCGTTTTATATATTTGCAACATTATGAAAGTTACAAAACTTACAATATCGACTCAAACTCCAAAAGGAGTAAGACTACAATGGAAGCCTTTGAATGAGGTAAAACCTGTAAAGCTGTCATCTTCTTTGACGATGGGTAAATTTGTTAGCGAAAAAGAACTAACCAACCGAAATAACAACTCAAATTCAAAATTTGTAATTTTACCTTGACTTTTGACTATCCTGGTTATAACTTAAATTTTATACAAAAAACAAAATGTAATGACCCCAGTGCTCATTTATTTTCTATTGTATATAAATTTCATTCTCCTGTAACTAAATATAATTATATAATTAACGCTGAATATCACGAAGAAGATATTTTTGCTATAAAATTCTATTGCGTTAAAGATAAAAGAAGCAAATACAAATACAATAAAATAGTTAATAAAGGCGATATAGGCAATATTATGATTACATGTGCAAAAGTAATCCCTTTGCTAATTAACGACTATCCAGCTGCTTCTTTTGGATTTTGCGGAGCGAGAACCGTAGATTTAAAATCTAGAAAAGCAGAAAACTATTCTAACAATCAAAGATTTAGAGTATATAAAAAAATTGTTTCGTTAAAATTCGGTATCAAAACATTTACCCATTATGAATATGACGAAATTAGCTCATATCTATTAGTAAACAATCTCACTAATGTAATTCTAAGCGAAAAAAAAATCAAAAATATGTTTCGTCAAACATATTATAATCTCCCTGATTTATAATCATTAGTAAACACAATAAGCTAGAATTTTTTCCCATTAGTCTCGCCTAAAAAGCACTAACTAACAATATTTGTTTGGCAAAATACAGATGAAAGAATATTTTGTAAACTTTATTCGCATAAAAAAAACTTTATTCGTCCCCTCATTCGTCCCCTGAAAATAAAAAAGCCTTATAAACGCAATGTTTATAAGGCTTTTTAAACTTAAAATGTGGTCCCACCTGGGCTCGAACCAGGGACCACCTGATTATGAGTCAGGTGCTCTAACCAGCTGAGCTATAGGACCGGTTAAGAGTTTGCAATATTACTACTATTTTTCGTTTACTCCAAATATTTTTACCTTAGATTTTCACTAAACAGCAATATTAAAATACTTGAAATCGAAAACAACTGATTATTAGATTTATAAATTTTTATTGACAAACAAAATTAATTTATTTCTTGACATAATTCTATCAAAACTCCATTTGTACTTTTAGGATGTAGAAAAGCAACTAATTTGTTATCCGCACCTTTTTTAGGAACTTCATTCAAAACAACGAAGCCTTCTTTCTTCAAACGCGCAATTTCTGATACAATATCTTCTACAGCAAATGCGATATGGTGAATCCCCTCCCCCTTTTTATCTATAAACTTAGCGATAGGACTATCAGGACTTGTGGCTGCTAAAAGTTCGATTTTATTAGGTCCGCTTTTAAAAAACGAAGTTGCTACCCCTTCACTTTCTACTTCTTCAGATTTATAAGCCGGCGCACCAAACAATTTTTCGAAAATTAAATTCGAAACGGCTAAGTCTTTAACGGCGATTCCGATATGTTCTATTTTTTCCATTTTCTTACTATTCTATATTTTGTTAAACTCAGTTATAATTCTAGTCTAAATACCCCCTTGTAATGGTATTGTTTAATTCATTTTAACCATTTTCTATTGCAATAAATGAATTACGCAACAGTATTAACTGTAAAACCGAAAGCTTAACTACAAATTATTTATAACTACACTCTTGTGCCGTACGTAAAATTAAACATTAAAAACTAAAAAGCCTCGAAAGAGCAACAAAAGTACACCTCATTGAACACCCATAATAATTTTATAAAAAACTTCTATTCCAGTAATTATAATTGTTATTTTGTAACCTCTAATACTAATTTGATATGTTGAAAAATAATTTAAGATATATTTCCATACTATTGCTTGTCCTTATAGTAAGTTGCGCAAAAAGAGGAACGATTACCGGTGGTCTAAAAGACACTATTGCGCCAACCTTAAAGGCAAGTTTTCCTAAAAATTATAGTACTAATTTTAAAGGTGATGAAATCAAATTAGTTTTTGACGAATACATCAAATTAAAAAACTTGAATAAGCAGTTAATTATTTCGCCTCCTATGAAACAGGAGCCATTAATTTTACCCACTTCTGCGAGTAGATATTTGACCATTAAAATCAAAGACACATTACAAGCTAACACAACTTACAGCTTCAATTTCGGTCAAAGTATTGCTGACAATAACGAGGGTAATGCATACAATCAATTTAAGTATATTTTTTCAACAGGGGATTATATCGACTCGCTGGCCATAGGTGGAAGAATAAAAGACGCCCACGACATCGAAGCAGAATCTTTTGTTTCTGTAATGCTTTATGAGGTAAATAAAAGCTATAACGACTCTATCGTTTTTAATGATTCGCCACGATACATCACGAATACTTTAGACAGTTTAAAAACATTTAGACTAGAGAATTTAAAAGCCGGAAAGTACTTATTAGTCGCTATGAAAGACCAAAATAGCAATAATAAATTTAATCCTAAAGAAGACAAAATAGGTTTCAGAAAAGAATTTATTACAATTCCGAATGACACTGTTTACGAAATAGAATTATTTAAAGAGACATTAGATTTCAAGTCGTTCAAACCAACTCAAGCTTCTGGAAACAGATTGTTTCTAGGGTATAATGGCGCGCAAAACCTAAAAGAAAAGCAACCTAAAATAGTAGTAAAAAGCAACTCACAAGTTCTTGAAACGATCATTACACAAATACCAAAGAAAGATTCGCTCCAAATTTGGTACAAACCTTTAAAAATAGATTCATTAGCGGTTAGCGTATCTAAAGACAAATATTTACAAGATTTTATCGTAAAAATTAAAGACCAAAAAAAGGACACTTTAAACATCTCTACTTCCATAAACGGAACATTGAACTTTAGAGATCGTTTTTCATTAGACGCATCTACTCCTTTAGTAAAGTTTGATGATTCAAAAATAAAATTAATAGTAAACGACAGTACTGAGCTTCCTTTTAAAAGAGAGTACGATGTTTTTAATCAAAAGTTATATTTAGACTTTGATAAAGAACCCAATAAAAAGTACAACTTTAAATTATTACCAGGAGCATTAACTGATTTTTATGAAAAATCCAATGACACTCTAAGTTATAAATTAGAGACAAAAGCAGCTGCCGACTATGGTAACCTGCGCATTCAATTGCAAAATGTAAAATACTTCCCTGTAATTGTAGAACTGACAGATGCAAAAGGTGATGTATTAGCATCAGAATACACCGATTTTAAAACTATTGTTGACTTCAACTTACTTAATCCAGCAGTTTATAATCTTCGTATTATTTATGATGAGAACAAAAACAAAATATATGATTCCGGTAACTTTTTAGAGAAAAGATATTCTGAAGAGGTTATTTATTTTTCTAAAGAAATTGACGTTCGCGCGAACTGGGATGTGGACCAAGCATTTGATGTTAGCCTACCCTACTCTCCTGAACCAAAGAAAAAAGAGAAAGGAAAATCTCAAGGTGGAAAACCCGAAAATAGACCTTAATTAATTTACCCTTTATTGATTTCAAAAGAATCTTTATCGTTCAAAAAATTCAATTTTTCACGAACTTCTGTCAAATACGATTTATTAAGAGTAGTGATAAAAACCCCTTCAGATTCTTCTGGAGGGAGCACACAATCTCCCAAGCAATCTAACACTTGTGAATGACCAATGTATCCATAACCGTTAGAGTCTCGACCTATTCTATTGACACCAATAGTATAACTCATATTCTCAATGGCACGTGCTGCAAGTAAAGTATCCCAAGCTTTAATTCTTGTTTTAGGCCAACTCGCCACATAAATCAACAAGTCATAATTCTCAACATTACGAGAGAAAACCGGAAATCGCAAGTCATAACATACAAACGGACAAATCTTCCAGCCTAAGTACTCTACAATCAATTTTTGAGTGCCTCTGGAGTAGACTTTATCTTCCCCTGCGAGTGTAAACAAATGCCTTTTGTCATAACACTGAACTTCTCCTGAAGGAAAAACAAATAACATGCGGTTATAAAAATTGAAGTTTTCTTCAATTACTACGCTTCCTGTTATTGCAGTGTTTTTGGTTTTCGCCAAAGCTTGCAACCACAACACCGTTTTGCCGTTCATCTTCTCAGCAACTTTAGCTGGCTGCATGGTAAAACCCGTTGTAAACATTTCGGGAAGTACAATTAGATTTATTTCCTCTGTAATCGTATTGATTTTTTCTTCGAAATACGTTCTGTTTGCTTCTGGGTTTTCCCAAACTAAGGCGGACTGAATTAAAGCTACTTTCATTTTATAAAATTACTAAAAAATGGAATACAGATGATGGTGTTTTAGTGTGAATATTATGCGTGAAATAAGAACGCGGATGACGCGGATTGAGCAGATTTAAAAATATTAGAAAATTACTCTGTGGATACGGATTTCAAATCCGCGCTATCTGGTCTTACACTATTACCAAAATTCCCACCATGATTTAACTTTATCAGGAATAATATTTAAAATATGATTATAACCCGCAATGTTTATTACAGGAATCTCAAAACACTCTTCTATTATAGATAATTTTTTTTCACTCCCTCCAAAATCAAAAAGAAACGTTTCATTATTACTATTCACAACATTTACGTTGTCATATTCTTCGTCATTTGACGATACATAAATTTTCACAAAACCTTTTGTCAGAAATAAAGAACCATCCGATTCATTTAAATAATAACCAAAAACTAATGGCAATTTATTATTTGGTGTTTTTATGTAACGGATAAAGTTAACCGCAAAGCAGAAATGATCAAAACTAGGAATATTTGAAAAGAGAACTAAAAACTTATTTCTTTCTTTTTCTTTGTACAATATTATGTCGTTTACAAAATCCTTACCTGAATATTGATTAGCAAAATCCATAATACCATTCATAAATACAGATTCCGATATATCCGATACGACAATAAAAGATTGTTTCATTTTAATGAGGCTTTAATTTGGTCATTGAATGACTTGTATAGAAGCGAAACAACTCCCTAAGGTATAAACCAAAATGTGGTAGTATAAACATAGGCTCGCTTCTCCTTTAACAACATTATCCATATCAAATATAATAAATTACCACAAGCAACTCCTGTAAATTCCTATCCGGCTGCTCGTTTCTCCCGTTGTCATCTCTGTTCCTTACTCTTTTTTCTTTCTTCTTTTCTCTTTTCTATTTTCTATTTTCTATTTTCTCTCTATTCTATACTATCACAACTCTTTCTTCGGGTGAGGGATAGCAGTGAAAATCCTTTTATGCAATGCAATGGAATAAAAGATTGCAACGCATAGCCCGACCGTAGGGCACCCCAAAAACAAAAAACGCATCCAAATAAATGAATGCGTTTTTTAAACTATTTAATTTTGCCTTTTAGCTACTAAGGTATTATCCTTTCATACTTGCTGACATATACTCTCTGTTCATACGAGCGATGTTCTCTAAAGAAATTCCTTTAGGACATTCTACTTCACATGCACCAGTGTTAGTACAGTTACCAAAACCTTCAGCATCCATTTGATGCACCATGTTTAATACACGATCTACCGCTTCAATTTTTCCTTGTGGTAACAAGGCATATTGAGAAACTTTGGCTGCTACAAATAACATAGCAGATGAGTTTTTACAAGAAGCCACACAAGCACCACAACCAATACAAGTAGCTGCATCAAAAGCATCATCAGCATCTTGCTTGTTAATTGGAATTGTATTGGCATCGATAGTGTTTCCTGAAGTATTTACTGAAATAAATCCTCCTGCATGTTGGATTCTATCAAAAGCACTTCTATCAACTACTAAATCTTTTACTACTGGAAAAGCAGCTGCACGAAAAGGCTCGATTGTAATAGTATCCCCATCCTTGAACATACGCATGTGCAATTGGCAAGTAGTTACTTTTCTATCTGGACCGTGTGCTTCACCATTAATATATAAAGAACACATTCCGCAAATTCCTTCGCGACAATCGTGGTCAAATGCTACTGGCTCTCCACCTTTATTCATCAAGTCTTGATTAAACACGTCTAGCATTTCAAGGAATGACATATCTGGCTCAATTCCGTCGATTTGATAATCGACCATTGCTCCTTTATCTTGGGCGTTTTTCTGACGCCATATTTTTAATGTAAGTTTCATCTTTTTAAGTTTGAAAGTCTTAAAGTCGCAAGTCAAAAGTCCAATTTTATTGTGACTCTTAACTTTAAACTTTCGACAAATTACTATTTATAACTACGAGTTACCAATTTAACATTATCGAAAATTAATTCCTCTTTATGCAATACAGCATCACTTGGCTTGCCTTTGTATTCCCATGCAGCTACGTAAGCAAAATTCTCGTCATCACGTTGTGCTTCACCATCAGCAGATTGATATTCCTCACGGAAGTGACCTCCACAAGATTCATTACGATGCAATGCATCTTTAGCGAACAATTCTCCCAATTCTAAGAAATCCGCAACACGAGTTGCTTTTTCTAATTCTTGGTTGAATCCTTTATCTGTTCCTGGAACCCTAACATCTTTATAAAACTCTTCGCGCAAAGCAGCAATTTCTGTGATAGCCTCATTAAGACCTTTAGCATTTCTGGCCATTCCAACTTTGTCCCACATAATTTTACCCAATCTTCTATGAAAGTGATCAACAGAATGTGTTCCGTTATTGTTCATGAATTTTTCGATCTGATCCTTTACTCCTTTTTCTGCAGCAGCAAATTCTGGTAAATCAGTAGAGATTGATCCCATTTTAATATCTGGTGACAAATAATCTCCGATAGTATAAGGCAATACAAAATATCCATCAGCCAATCCTTGCATTAAAGCAGAGGCACCTAAACGATTTGCACCATGATCCGAGAAGTTTGATTCCCCAATAGAGAAACATCCTGGAATAGTCGTTTGTAAGTTATAATCAACCCAAGTACCTCCCATTGTGTAATGTACCGCAGGATAAATCATCATAGGAGTAGCATATGGATTCTCATCTACAATTTTCTCATACATCTGAAATAAGTTACCATATTTATTAGCGACTACATCAGTACCTAATTTGATAATTAATTCCGCATCTTTTTCATCTAAACCTTTTATGTGTGCTTGTTCTTTTCCGTAACGTTGAATCGCCGCAGCAAAATCTAAATATACAGCTTCACCTGTTTTATTAACTCCAAAACCAGCATCACATCTTTCTTTAGACGCACGAGAAGCTACATCACGAGGAACAAGGTTTCCAAATGCCGGATATCTTCTTTCCAAATAATAATCGCGATCTGCTTCAACAATCTGCGTTGGTTTTAATTTTCCTTCACGAATCGCTTTCGCATCTTCTAATTTTGCAGGAACCCAAATACGTCCATCATTACGAAGAGACTCCGACATCAACGTTAATTTGGCCTGATGATCTCCAGATACTGGGATACAAGTTGGGTGAATCTGTGTGTAACAAGGATTAGCAAAAAAGGCTCCTTTTTTATGTATTTTCCAAGCTGCAGTAGCATTAGATCCCATTGCATTGGTAGACAAAAAGAAAACGTTTCCATATCCTCCAGAAGCTATTACAACCGCATGCGCTGAATGTCTTTCGATATCACCTGTGATTAAGTTACGGGCAATAATTCCTCTTGCTTTCCCATCTACTATTACTAAATCTAGCATTTCGTGACGGTTGTGCATTGTTATTTTACCACGTCCTATTTGGCGATTCATTGCTGAATAAGCACCTAGCAGCAATTGTTGTCCTGTTTGTCCTTTAGCATAAAAAGTACGCGATACTAAGGTTCCTCCAAAAGAACGGTTGTCAAGTAACCCGCCGTACTCACGCGCAAAAGGCACACCTTGAGCTACGCACTGGTCAATAATATTAGTAGAGACTTCAGCCAAACGATGAACGTTTGCTTCGCGAGAGCGGTAATCTCCACCTTTTACGGTGTCATAAAATAATCTAAAAACAGAATCTCCGTCTCCCTGATAGTTTTTTGCCGCATTGATTCCTCCTTGTGCTGCAATAGAGTGCGCACGACGAGGTGAATCTTGAAAACAAAATGCTTTTACGTTATATCCTAATTCTGCTAATGTTGCAGCAGCGGAACCTCCAGCTAATCCTGTCCCAACAACGATAATATCTAAATTACGCTTGTTAGCAGGGTTCACTAAATTAATATGATCTTTATAATCTGTCCATTTATCCGAAATTGGACCATTTGGAATTTTTGAATCTAATGCCATTATAATTGAATATTAATGTTGAATGAAATAATGAAATAATGCAATAAAAATGAATCCGAAAGGAACAACGAAAGCAAATGCTAATCCGAAATTTTTTAATCCTTTAGAATATTTATTATTGAAACCAACCGATTGGAAAGAAGAACTAAATCCGTGTTTCAAGTGTAAAGACAACAATACAAATGACAAGCAGTACAATGCAGTACGAACTGGACTTTCAAATTTCTCCGCTAATTCGTGGTAATATCTTGTAGCTTCCAAAGGATTTACTTCAACATATTTGTAGACCATTTCTGGCACCCAGAAGTCATAAAAGTGTAGACCTAAAAAAGCCAAGATAACTAATCCTGAATAAATCATGTTTCTAGATGCCCAAGAAGAATTTGCACCACCGTTGTTTTTTACATAAGCAATTGGTCTTGCGCTTCTATTTTTAATTTCTAAAACAAAACCCATAATAAAGTGAAAAACCACCCCGACGATTAAAATTGGTTGGATGACAAACTGAACTAAAGCGTTGTTACCCATAAAATGTGATAGTGAATTAAAAGTGTCAGGACTAAAAACCGAAGTCATATTAATAAAAAAATGCTGTGCTAAGAACAGCATTAAAAAAATTCCTGAAAGCGCCATAGCCACTTTTTTTGCTATCGACGACTTCAATAATGCAGATTGTGCCATAAGATTTAATAATTTGTTTTAAGAATAACACAAAAATAGAGCAAATTGGCCTCAACTACAACCTTTTCGTTCTTATTTATAATGATTTTAAAGTGTCTTTTTCCTATAGATTATACCTTGAAAACAAACCATTAAAGACTATGATACAACTAGTTAACAAAACTATTGTTTCTGTTAAATTATTTTGCAAATATCAGAATATAACAAAAATATAATTATTATACCTTTTAGTTAATTACTCACACTCTAATTTACCCAAAACCAAAACTTATTTGATCATCTATAATCGAAATAATAGCTACTAAAAACTGGATATAAACTACCTTCTCAAGACGCAATCAACTAAATTTAGCCATGTATTTTTGAACAATCAAATCTGTATTTTCATTCCGAGTTTTGAGCTCTAATTGAGTGGGAGCCGAAGCCCTTACTTCACAGTTTTTCACAGCACAGGTTTCACAAGTTACTCCGACGACTTGTTTTTTGATAGACTTATTGTCCATAAATTTGATTTTTTTCTTCATACTTGCCGTAATCAAAATACCCACCGATATACTTCTTAAACAGTCCTTTTTAAAAGGATCTTCCGTTGCAGATGAGAAAACAAAAAACTCATTTCCACTGTTTTCATAACGCGAAATTTGTGCGTCAAAATAGTGACTACTATTCTGTACTATTGCTTGTTCGATCGTTTTTACAGAAATCCACCTGCGACAATAATGCTCATTCATTTCATTAGCGTGCGGCTCCTGCTGATTAGTGATATGCAGCTCTTTTTTAATCTGATACGTATTTGCTCCTCTTTTATGAGACAATCGAAGGAAAAATATGTTTTTTAACTGGAAATCTTTTGGTAAAATATTAGTTAATCGCTGGTAAAATGATTCTGGAGACACATTAAATTTGCCCATCAACTCAATCATTTCCTGCGGCTTAGGATCTGTCTTAGCTAAGAACAAATTCAACTCATTTACCAATTGTTTTCTAGGTATCAACAAAGCTCCGGCAAAGTAGGACGCATAGAAATTATTAAGAACCTCGTCAAAATTCTTGAATTTAATCCAACTGAACGTAAACAACCTTTCTGTTATTTCTAAATAATTATAAGCAATCTCTTTAGCCAAAATAAACGCCTTTTGCTGTTCATCGATATCTAATGAAAGCAAAAACGTTTTACTTTTTGGAACATATATAGATCGTAAATCCCCCAATTCCTCTTGTTCTGAAAAGACAATTTCTTGAATCGTATAGCCATACTCTTCAGTCAATACTGCAGTCAGATCTTCTATAGCTATTTTATTATCTATATTTATTTGAAATGCTTTGGAGAAGTCCAACACTTTTTGTTCTAAATCCTCAAAATAATTATTATGCGCTTCTTGATAGGAACGCAAAGCGGCCAAGAAGAAACTTTCGCGCGTTAAATTATAGTGCTGTGCAATCTCAATAATCGTACTAATAAACGCATTTACTTTTGCTGGAGCATTTGCAATGATATCAATAAGGTCATTTTCTTGGATTCCGAAAATATCTAGCGGGATTTCTTTTAGAATCCCAGACTTCAATATTTCGCCGATGGGAGCCAGATTATTATCCAGTTTCAAAGAGACCATATTATCATACGAAACATCTAGTTTTTCTGATAAAAGAATAATCTTATCAGTCTTTGGGTATTTTTTACCTTTTTCAATTTCGTTCAAATACGACTTTGAAAGATCGGTGATTTTGGCCAAGCCAAATAACGACAAATTCTTATTCGTACGGGCTTGTTTGAGTTTCAACCCAAAAATTAACTTTATATATTCTTTTTCTACAACCATATTGAGATACTATTTATCTTCGCAAAGAAGCCATTAATTCAAAAAAAATTATCTAAAACCACATCACTATTACCTTAAGCGACTTTCATTTTTTTCAAAGATACGCTAAAAAACAAAAACGACTTAAAAAAGGCTTTTTCATCTTTCTCGAACGTTCGCTTGTTTTAAACAAAATAGTATCATGCCATTGTACTGTAAAAGGGCGATAAATACACTTAATCATTAATGTTTACCACAAACATCCTATTTTACCACCTGAACATAATCTATAACCCAAATTAAAGACGCTACAGAAGCAACAAAGTTCTAAATAAAATTATTCTTTATTAAACCCATAACACATTACTTTAAAAAGTATAATTTTTAGCCAATCTGTTTTTGTGTTGTTTTTTCCATAAAATTATTGAATTCATAACCAGAAACAATTTAATCTTAGTATTTTTGAGTAATTATAAAGATTAAATAGAAAGAACATGAAATACCATCAAATTGACCGTGACTTATTTATAAAAAACCGCTCCAAATTTATGGCTCAAATGAAGCCTAATAGCGTTGCCGTTTTTAACTCTAATGATATTTACCCAATAAGTGCTGACAGCACCATGCCATTTGCACAACACCGCGACATCTTTTATTTAAGCGGCGTGGATCAGGAAGAAAGCATCTTACTATTATTTCCAGACGCCCCTTACGAGCATCAAAGAGAAATGTTATTCTTAAAAGAAACTAACGACCATATCGCTGTTTGGGAAGGTGAAAAACTGACTAAAGAACGTGCAACAGCAGTTTCAGGAATAAAAACGGTGTATTGGCTACAAGAATTCGAAAAAATATTGTTCGAATTAATGACACATTCAGATACGATTTACATCAATACTAATGAGCATTACAGAGCAACTGTAGAAACAGAAACACGTGAAGCCCGTTTTGTAAAATGGTGGAAAGATAAATATCCCGCACATGCGGTTGCAAAAAGCAACCCGATTTTACAACGCATTCGTTCCGTAAAAGAAAGTGAAGAAATTGACTTGATTCAACAAGCTTGTAACATCACCGAAAAAGGATTCCGAAGAGTGCTGTCTTTCGTGAAACCAAATGTAATGGAATACGAAATCGAAGCTGAATTTATTCATGAATTCGTTCGCAATCGCTCCAAAGGTTTTGCTTACACGCCAATTATTGGTTCAGGTAACAATGCTAATGTATTGCATTACATTGAAAACAACCAACAATGTAAAGCCGGTGATTTAATCTTAATTGATGCTGGCGCAGAATACGCAAATTACTCCAGTGACATGACCCGAACCATTCCGGTTTCAGGAAAATACAACGACCGACAAAAAGCAGTTTACAACGCCGTTTTACGCGTTAAAAATGAAGCGACTAAAATGCTGCTTCCAGGAACTCTCTGGAAACAATACCATCTTGAAGTGGGTAAATTAATGACTTCTGAATTACTTGGCCTAGGACTTATTGACAAAGCCGATGTACAAAACGAAAACCCAGATTGGCCAGCTTACAAAAAATATTTCATGCATGGGACATCGCACCACATGGGACTAGACACACATGATTACGGAATCCTAACCGAACCAATGCAAGCCAATATGGTTTTCACAGTAGAGCCAGGGATTTATATCCCTGCCGAAGGTTTCGGAATCCGTCTTGAGGATGATGTCGTGATTCAAGAAACGGGAGAACCGTTTAACCTGATGCGTAACATTCCTATTGAAGTGGATGAAATTGAGAGTTTGATGAACAACTAAAATTCGTTTCAAGTTTCAAGTTTCAAGTTTAAAGCAAACAGTCTAGAGCAATCTAGGCTGTTTTTTTTATGCCAAAACTAGCTTAACTAAATCAACAATTAAACGATTAAACGATTCTTTGGGCACATCCCCGCTTCCGTAAACTCCAGCGCGGTCGGGCTATTCACTACAAGTCCTCGTCCCGAAAAATCGGGACTGTGGGCTTTCCGCTACTATCCCTTGCGCACATAGAACAACGTTAATTCTTCCAAAACAACATTCCCAAAACAATCCTAATTCTGTAACTTTATAATTCCATTTACGTCTTATAAAAAGAGTTGCATTGATAGTAGTATTGAACAAGTTTTAAAATTACTGAATACCCCCATTAAAAAGTAGCAAGCTAAACGCAAGACTCACAAAACAATGTGTTTTAACAAAAAGTAAAATGACTTTTTAGTCTCATAAAAACTACGATTCTGTGTGGCAAAAAAAAACGACCCAATTAAAAAAATCATCTTTTAAAAATCAATAAAATCAAAATTATGACAGCACACGAAATAGATTACCAGATATTTGGCGAAGAAATGCAATATGTAGAGATCGAACTAGATCCGCAAGAAATCGTCATTGCTGAGGCAGGAAGTTTTATGATGATGGACAACAACATCCAGATGGAAACCATTTTTGGAGATGGCTCAGAACAAAAATCAGGAATCTTTGGCCAACTTTTAAATGCTGGAAAAAGAGTTCTTACTGGGGAAAGCTTATTTATGACCGCTTTTATTAATCAAGCCAGTTCGAAAGGAAAAGTATCTTTTGCCTCGCCCTATCCTGGAAAAATCCTCCCTATCGATTTAACTGAATTCCAAGGGAAGTTCATCTGCCAAAAAAGCTCCTTTCTTTGCGCTGCCAAAGGTGTATCTGTTGGCATTGAATTCTCTAAAAAATTAGGCCGCGGATTCTTTGGCGGTGAAGGTTTCATCATGCAAAAAATTGAAGGAGACGGAATGGCATTTGTACATTCAGGAGGAACATTAGCCAAAAAAGAACTAAGAGCAGGCGAAGTCCTAAAAGTAGACACGGGCTGCATTGTAGGATTCACAAAAGAGGTTGATTATGATATCGAATTCATCGGCGGAATCAAGAATTCCATTTTTGGAGGAGAAGGTTTGTTCTATGCAACCCTTCGTGGTCCTGGAACCGTGTATGTACAATCTTTACCTTTCAGCCGCCTAGCCGATCGAATCATTGCATCAGCACCAAAAGCAGGTGGAAATAGCCGCGAAGAAGGCAGTGTATTAGGAGGTTTAGGGAATTTATTGGATGGCGATAATCGATTCTAACAAACAAACCTTTTACACATACTTGTCATCCCGACGAAGGAGGACCCGAGGCGCAGCCGAATAGGCGAAGCAATCTCACTAGTTTTTCAGATTGTATGATTTCTCCTGCCTCGAAATGACAAAATAACGACAGCTCCCGGATATGGGAGCTGTCGTTATTTTAGAAACCATCCAAGCTTATATCAAAAAACTCATATGACTTATATGTTTTAAAAATCATACCCGTACTATCCTAAAAAATTACATGACTTATATGTTTAAAAAAGTCTCCACCTCCAACTATCCTAAAAACTTATATCAACTTATATTACTTATATGTTTAAAAAAAAAAATCCTTAATTTTGCATTTGCTAAAAACTGAAACAAAAAAGTGAATCACATACAATTTAAAAATACAAGCATTGCCTACACGGACACAGGTAAAGGAACTGCAATAGTTTTACTCCACGGTTTTCTCGAAAACCAAAAAATGTGGGACAACTATATTGTACCTTTTTCTAAAAAAAACCGCGTCATCACCATCGACTTACTAGGTCATGGCGAAACGGAATGTTTGGGCTATGTTCACTCCATGGAAGACAATGCTGATGCGGTTCACGCCGTACTAGCTGAATTGCGCATCCGTAAAGCGATTTTCGTTGGCCATTCTATGGGTGGTTATGTAGCACTAGCTTTCGCCGAATTATACCCTGAAAATGTAAAAGGAGTGGTTTTATTGAATTCAACGGCAAGAGCAGATAGCGAAGAAAGAAAACTAAACCGCGATCGAGCTATTAGAGCTGTAAAACAAAGTTATATTGGTTTTGTTAGTTTGGCCGTAGCCAATTTATTCAGCGAAAACAACCGAGAAAGACTGGCGGCAGAAATTGAGTACACAAAAAAAGAAGCTTTAAAAACACCACTGCAAGCAATTGTAGCTTCACTCGAAGGAATGAAAATCAGAAATGATCGTGAAGTATTACTGCATTTAACGAATTTCCCAAAATTACTAGTTCTTGGAGAAAAAGATCCCATTTTACCATTCGAAGAAACAAAAGAACAAATTGAAAATACCGAAGTAGAGTTAGTCACTTTCCCTGATGGTCATATGTCTTATATAGAGAATCAAGAAGAATTGACAAAAGTCTTATTACATTTTTTTAAGAAGATCTAAAAAGTTCCTGTTCTTAAATATCCTTTTTCAATCAATTCGTTTTTATTAGTTAAATGGTGTGCATTTCCTTCTTTAATCAATATTAACTTAGTAGAAATAGCAATCACATTTTCATAATTATGATCTGTAATAATGATCCCTTTTTGTTTTGAATTTTCTTTTATTAACTCATTTACTTTTTCAATCATCAATGGAGAAAGACCATTATATGGTTCATCTAAAAGAACAAACAGAGAAGCATTGCAGAGAATCAATTTAATTTCCAGATAACGTAATTCTCCGCCCGATAAATGACTAATTCTTTTACCTATTAAAGATTGAATTATTTCGTCATTAGAAAACTCATCTCTTTCACTTTCACCTATTGTAAGTGAAATTGCTTTGGCAACAGTAAAATGATTTGGAATAAAATTATCTTGGGAGAGATAACTAACTTCTTTAAACAAATCACTGGTTTTACTTTTTACCACACCATCAACTCCGACAAACTTAAAATCAGCATTCTCCGTTCCGAAGATAATTTTCAATAAGGTCGATTTTCCAGAACCGTTTCTGCCCAATAATCCGATGACATCGCCAGTCTCACATTTTAAATACACATCAGAAAGAATGGATTTATTGTCAAAATTCTTCTGAACGCTATCTACTTCTAGTACATGCTTTTTCAAAATAGTTTACTGACAATATTAAAAGCGAGACTTAGAAAAACAAGTGCTACAAAGTTAAAACACCATGCATACGACCAAAGTTCTGTTTTGGAAATATTGTTGTTGTAATAGAATAAATATTCGTTTTTTGAATTCACTTCTTTAACCAATAAGCTAAATCCAAAACCAATAGTTAAAAAAGCGTATTTGAAAGTGAAAAAACCTAAAAAAAGAATAGGCAACACACACACTGCAAAGTTAATTACTAAGGTACTTTTGAAAAATTCAAATATATTAAGCACTTTTTTGATCGTTTTCCTTTTTAGTAAAGAAAATAAATTCTCTGTTAAACCTTTTCACAATTTATTCAGCAATTTAGTCTGATGATCAAATGTAAAATATTAAAATCAAAAAGAACTAATAACTTTGCGCTCTTTGCAAAAATTCCTCTGCGTACTTTGCGGATAAAAATTTTATACTTTCTCTTCAAACGGAACACTAACATCCAAAATCTCATTTAAAAGCAAAACAATTTGCTCGAGATAATTAGTCATTACCTCCTCATTAATAATCATGTTTGCTTCTTTCTCTTCTTTAAAATTAAAGGGCAAGAACCCCGATTTTAAGTTTTTGAAAGAAATAATTCCAGCTTCAATGGGCTTTGATTTTGCGTTTTCTTCGTACATGAAAGCATAAGCCAAAACCTGAATAATTTTATCATTCTTGATCTCTTCTATCAGTCCTTTCCAGGTTTTCAAAGTCACACTTGCTTTCTCTACCTTACCCGTTTTATAATCGATAATTCGGATGGTTCCGTTGCGTTCTTCGATTCTATCGACATTTCCTTTTATCAATACCGGAAACGGTAAAGTTGGGTGATTTAAAACACGTTCAAATGTTTGCTCTAATGCAATAATTTTGATTGCATCGCCTCCTTTTATACTTTCTAACTCTACCTTTAAGAAGTTTGATACATTTCGTTTGGCTACTTCAAACGCCAATAAATTACGACCTTTCTTAATTTCGCCTTCTTTATACACCACTTTGAACTGTTTGAGAACTTCATCATCGATTTGCTTAAAGCAGTTCTGAATGTCGGATTCTGAAATAAATCTTTCAACAAATGGGTCATACAGAGATTTCAAGGTCTCATGAATAATCGTTCCCAAAGTGTTCAACGCGATATTCTCTTCTACCTCTTCCACTTCCCTGATTCGTAATATCTTTTGAAAATAAAATTGAATTGGATTGCGAATATAACTTGGGAATGCGGAAGGAGAAAAACCTTTTTCGGCAATTTCCTTTAATCTACTCATCACCGATTCCGATTTTGGAATCACAATCGGTTGGTAAGCCGTTTTATGGTAATAATCGTAAATGGCCGTTTGAATATAGGTTTTTAAATCTTCGGGCGTATCAATTTTACTAGGCGATTAGTGCACCAAATAGGTTGTTTGGCAATTTCTAATAAGTGTTTATAGTTGCTAATTCCTAAAAGTGAAAGCTTTACACGTTGGTTTTCTAGCGTTGAATCAATTGGATAAAAAATGGAGGACTTCTGTTTTAGTCTCAGGACTAATAACATTTATTGCTGCACTTCATTATTTCTACATGAGAGATTATTGGGCTGCTAATATGGAATCACCTACATTTTTTAGATATGTAGATTGGATTTTAACAGTGCCATTAATGTGTGTAGAGTTTTATCTTATTCTAAAAGTTGCTATTGCTAAATCCTCCTTAATGTGGCGATTAATCGGATTATCAGTGGTGATGTTGGTAAATGGTTACTTTGGTGAAGCCTTATTTACAGACCAAGCAGCGTTATGGGGACCAATTTCAAGTGCTGCTTATTTTGTAATAGTTTATGATATTTGGTTGGGAAGTGCCAAAAAGTTACGATACAAAACATTTAATTTAGGTATTTATAGCATTTTAATAATTTTATTTTTGAGCACTAATTCATCAGAATTAACCACCCAAAGACGGCCTAAGGTAAGTGGCGAAGAACTTCTTGTAATTATATGCTCTTCGGTAGTAAAACCTAAAGTAACCCCATTTTGCCTAGCAGCTATAAGAGTTTCATTATTATAGTCGCCATGAGGATATGCTATAGTATTAATATCAGAATGGTTAATATTTGAGAGATATTGTTTAGATCCATAAATTTCATCTAACTGAAATTCAAATGAATGGTTTGCCAAGGCAGGATGTGTTTTAGTGTGTATTCCTAAACTGAATAATTTATTATTTGACAAATCTTCTAAATGTTTGGAACTCATTAGTAAATTTTCAACCGATTTATTTGAAGTAAAATCGCTCCATTTTTTTATATAATTCAAGGCAGTAACTATTTTTTCATAGGGTAGTGGTTTTAAAAGTTCAGATATATTAAGGTATAATTTGCAACGATTTGTTGGTGGTTCTAATTGGTAATTCCATGATTCATGCTTTTTTTGAATTCCATCGGTTAATTTTTCTATTTCAAACTCAAAATGATGAATAGTATCATTGATGTTCATTGTAAGTTTTCCAGGTAAAATTCTAGAATAAAGGATGATGCTTTCTAATTCATCCCACCAAAATAATTCTTGTTTGTCTATAAAATGCGAGGGCACAAAGAAAGTTGCTGGACAATTATATTTTTCTAATATAGGCTTAGCATATAAGAAATTATCATAGTAGGCATCATCAAATGTTACATAAACACTATTATCCTCAATTTTACCTTGACCTAATTGTCTCTCTAAGTCGGTAAGTGATAAAACTTTGAAGTTTTTGGTAATCATTTTGATATGTTCTTCAAAATTATTTGGACTAACAGCCATTTGCCAGGGATCTGTTTTAATATTACAAATCCTATGATACATTAAAACAATAGCTTTAGGTTCTGATTGACTAAAATATTTTTTTATCCGATTTAACATCATTCTATATTTATTTTATGGCCTTAACCGTTATGATTACTTGATAATGTGGGTCATGATGATCTATTTGTTCTTTTTTTAGTTCTGGCAAACCCATTCCGTATAAAAAAGCACTTGCAACAAGTACATTTCCATAAGTTTTGATGGTAATATTCTCTTCGGAAAAATGTTCTTGCATTATTCTCTGCATGGATGCATCGGTAAAAGACCACAACCAATATTTACTCCATTGATCTTGTGCAATATGACTGATTCCAGGAACTGTTAATAATAAAGTTCCACCAGGTTTTAAAACCCTATAACATGTTTCAATAGCTGCTTTATAATCGTAAATTAGATGTAGTGTTTGCGTTAGTATTATGCAATCAAAACTCTCTGATGGTAGGTGAGGTGCATTGCTTAAGTCTCCTATATATGTTGCTTGTTTATTAGATTCATCAATATGTAAAATATCACTTTGTGCAAGTTTATCACCGCCATATTTTAATGTGTATTCGTTATCACCTATCTCTAGCGCTCTTCCTTTAACTTTAAAGGAATTTTCATCTAGAAAATTTTCTATATAATACCGGTCTAATGGTCCTCCACGATCATAACCAAATTGAGTACTAAATGGAGTAGTTCTGTCTAAATCACCTAAATCTATTTTTTTAAAAAAAGAATTTCCTGAAGCAAAATTAGATATTTTTTGAAATGATCTAAACAGCTTTCCGGGAAGTACTTTTTTAGCTATGTTTTTAGTTTTATTAATTATTTTTGACATGAGATATTTTGTTTTTTTTATTTTGAAATTTAGATACAGTTTGGGAGCGTTAAGCTTCAAAGTCTTAACTTCTATCTCGTTAAATTTAGATTTTTTTGAGTGCAACTGATATTGTAGATGATCAAAAATTTTAAATGAATAGTAATTTCTCCAAATTGCTATTCCTCGTTTTTTTGATTCTTTTTCTTCACAAGTTTTAAGATGCTTTTCATTATTAGATAAAACCATCAATACATGCTTCAACATATTTGAGTAATTGGCAGACATATTGTTACCATGCATTCTGTAAACAGCAACTAATCCTGTATGATGAAAAACTGGATGCTTTCTTGTGATTTTAAGATATAAGTCATAATCTTCACAATATGGGAGCGATGTATCGAACATAAATTCGTCAAAAACCCAACGTTGATACATTACTGTTGCGTGCATTCCTATATAATTCCCTTCTAGTAGTCTACAATAATGATTCTCATTAATTTCTTCTCGAACAATTTGAGTATGATTATTATCCTCGTAAAAAACTAGATGAGCACCAGATACAAATGCAATTTTTTGGTCCAACAATAAAAAATCTAAATTTAACTTAATACCGTTTTCAAATAACCAGTCATCAGCATCTAAAAAAACCAAATATTCACCTATTGCTTGTTTTATGCCAGTATTTCTTGCAGCAGATAATCCAGAATTTGATTGATAAACATATTTAACTTTAGGATATTCAAAACAAACAGCTTTTGTATCATCAACAGAGCCGTCGTCAACTACTATAACTTCAACAAATGGATATGTTTGTGAATAAACACTTTGTATAGATTGTGCTAAATATCTTCCATGATTATAGCAAGGAATGATTACGGAAACCATCGGATTTATTATATTCACGGGTTTAACCATATTGTTATAAAGTTAACCTAGGTTTGTTTTTGTTTTTATTATAAAATCTTATGCCAGAAATTAATCCTTTTATTTCGCTCCAAATTGTTTGATGGCGAAAATTATAATTTGGAAAGCCTACTACAATTAAAAAAAAGTAATAACGTGGTATATCAAAATACAAGTATTTTTTATATCCTATTTTTTTGTTTTGATGATGTTGTATTAAAACAGATGCAGAATGTCCGCGCATATAACCAAAAAGCTGTTTGTGTAGTTGTTTGATATCCTTTCTGTGTTCATGATATACATAGGCCCTTGGATTATAATGTATGTTCATATTGTTGGCCAGAATTCTAAACCAAATTTCAGAGTCGCCGCTACAACCAGCAGCGCCCACATCTAATCTATCATCAAAGTAATTAACTTTCTCAATGGCACTTTTCCTAAAAGCCATATTTGCGCCAGCACCAATATCCCAAACTTTAGGTGCAGTTACAGACTTAGAAATAAAATCATTGTTAAAATAAATATCTTGGGCCCCCTTGTTAAATCCCCAATTTTTTTCAAAGATTTGCTGACTTTCAGTCTCTAGAGAAGATGCTAATACCAGGCCTGTCATTGCATCTATGTTTTCTTGTAAAAAAGTTTCCCAGATGCGATAAGACCATAAGGAATCTACACTTACATCATCATCGGTGTAAGCCACTATAGGGTATTTTGCCATTCGTGCTCCAGTGTTTCTGGCAATATCTAATCCCGGACGTGGTTCTTTACAGTAAGTTACATTTTTATATAATTCTGAAACTAACTTTGTACGATTGTCTGAAGGAGCATTATCTACAACAATAATCTCGCGAGCTTTACAGATTTGATTGTTTAAACTATCAAGGCAATTTTTTAAACTTTCGCTACGATTCCGAGTACAAACTACAACAGAAATATCAACCTCTTTGGGTATTTCCATTACTAAATAAGGAGCTAGAATATTTTCAATTAGTGTTGCGAATTTTAGATTATCTAAGCTTTTATAGGCATCGATAATATTATTTATTTGCTCATCTTTGTCATTATAATTTCTTAGAGTGGGTATAATAGAGTCAAGTAATTTATTTGAAAAATCAGCATGATCCACTTCGTCAATGTATAAATTTCCAAGAGGTATCTTTAACCACCAAAAAACAAAATAATATTTTTTTCCTGATTCCAACTCAGGAATTGCTGAGAAATTATAAGTATCTAATTGAATATGACTAATTATATAAGGGACTGTTTCAGGCATAAATGTTAGTTTTTCTTAATATTTTCTTTAAACTTTTTCTGTACGATTCACTATGTACATAAAGCAATATAACAGCGACTCTGGATATTACATGTCTATCTATGTATAAACCCAAAATATTATAAATTTGATTGTAAACCATTTTTTTGTTCTTAATAATGAACCAGTTCGTTAAAGTTTCATCCAGCATCCAATAAACAAAATTCTTTTTAGCAACCTTAAGCATTTTCCGCTGATCTTCATTTGGTAGATAACAAATTATAGTCGTTATAACTTTTTCAAAATCTTTAATATTTTGCCCAGTTTGATAACTTTGCCAAGTAATAGAATTTTTATGCTCTCTATACTCAGCTAAGAACTCAGGTACATAAGCTGTGTCATAATCTTTGGCTATACGAGCCCACATTTCCCAATCCTCACCATAATGTGCCAAATAAAAACTGCCCAACTTTTCATAGACCTCTCGTTTTACAGTAATTGCAGCATATTGTAGACGTTGAAGTTCTGCTAATTTATATAACCAATTATCTAATATGCAAGGTTCGTTAGCTTCCAAAGTAGATTGACGAGAAAGTATTCCATTACTTTTAATGTGATCCCATGAAGTAAATGCGGCACCAGCTTCAGGAAATTTTTCGAAAACTTCTTTTATTGCAGAATAATATCCCTTTTTAACTCTATCATCTCCATGTAATAAATGAATATATTTTCCTCTAGATCTATTAATGCAGGTTTCAAAATTTCTAAGACTACCCACGTTTTGTTTTTGCCTAAAATAACTTACACGCCCTTTACCTATTTTGTTAACTAATTCTTCAACGTTACTATCTGTACTACAATCATCTACAACTTCTATTTGCATTAGTTCTATACCCATATCTTGTTGTAAAACGCTTTGTATGGTCTCTAATAAATATTGAGAACAATTATATGCAGGAATCATCACAGACCACAAAGGACGATGTAACCCATCTGTAATGGGAAGGATTTTTGGCGGTGATAGTGGTATTCGTTCCAATTTTTAATTTGTATGGTTTAGCTATGTTATTTTATAATTTTTTTCAATTTATTAATAACCCTATTTTTTAAATTAAAAAACATGGGAGAATTCAATTCTGTTAAAGCCTGTTTTACAATGAGATCAATTTGTGAGTTATGTATATTATTTTTATTCAAAAAGGATTTAAACCAATTAAGATAATGTTTTCTTACCTTATTGTAAAGTCCAGCGGTTTTAACTGTTTTTACAATAGAATTTGGATGTTGTCTATACATGTTATTGCATTCCGATGAAACGAAAACATCTTCTCTTAAATACATTTTACATAAAAATGCTTGATCTTCGTATAAAGCATATTCTTTTGTGAATGATTCCTCAAAATACCCTGACTTTTCTATGGCCATCTTTTTAACCATTATGGCCGATGGGCAAGGAGCAGCACCTGCTCCTAAAGGGTATAAATGAGTTGCTAGAAAAGGAGGTTTATAAATTTTATTGCCTTCGGCTCCAACGGTTATTAAAATATTTTCCTCTTTGCTATCATTCCAATCAGACCAATACATAGATGCTTCAAGCAATAACCCGATAGATGGATTTGCTTTAAAGATAGAAACCTGTTGAGATAATTTGCTAGGTAGCCATAAATCATCTGCATCAAGAAAAGCTATTAAATCACCTTTTGCTTTTTTTATTCCAGTATTTCTACTAGCACTTAAACCTTTATTAATATGATTGTTATGATCTAAATAGTGAATGTTTTCAATGAATCTTTTTTCAAAACTCAAAGCCATGGAAGTGCTTTGGTCTGTAGATCCATCATCAATTAAAATAAGTTCCCAATTTTGATAGTCTTGGTTAAGCACACTCATAATTGCCTCTTCTAAGAATTTTTCTTCGTTTAAAAAGCAAATAATAACTGAAACTAATGGGTCTGTATTGTTATTCATAATTTTCTATCTTTATAACTCAAATTGTATTAGTTCCTATTTTTCATTTCTTGTGTTTATAACATGATTCTATACCATATTAATGAATTTCAAATTGTTTTAGTTTAACCGGGAATTTTGGACGTACATACCCCATCCATTGCCCATACCAATTCATGTTTTCTCTAAAATCTTCAACTTCAAACGACAAACATTCTTCGTAATAATACAGTTGTTTTGAAGAATTTTCAACAAAAATTATTGATATATAGTAGGACCCATTATTAAGAAAATTACCTGGAATTTCGCATGTGCCCTCAACAATACCTTTTTTACAAAGAATTGGATCATCAGACACATCAAAAATACATTCTCCTGAAATTGTAAAAAGATGCACTCCCGCAGCGAGCATAATATCATTACACTCATTATAAAAACGAAACTTTATAGTTAACGAGGTTCTAATATCTATTACAGCATTAGTGTCTTTAAATTGGGTAATTAATTCTACATAAAGTACTCGAATAAAATCGTTACCTGGTGCTTCATTTATTGTTGAAAATTGCTTTATCCAGTTTTTATTATGTAGCGTATTTAAATAATCATTTATAACCAATTTGGTATTTCCACGAGACCGAATACTTCCTTTATCTAGCCATAAGGCTTTTGAGCAAAGGTTATTTACTGCCTGTAAATTATGGCTTACAAATATTACTGTTCGACCACTTTGACTAGAGGCATCATTCATTTTACCAAGGCATTTTTTTTGAAAATCAGCATCTCCAACAGCTAAAACTTCATCAATAATTAGAATGTCGGGCTCTAAATGTGCAGCAACTGCAAAAGCTAATCGTACATACATTCCCGATGAATATCTCTTTACAGGAGTATCAATAAATGCTGAAATTCCAGAAAAATCAACAATTTCATCAAATTTTTGTTGAATTTCTGCTTTTTTCATGCCTAGAATGTGACCACTTATAAAAATATTTTCTCTACCAGTGAGATCTGCATGAAATCCCGTTCCTACTTCAAGTAAACTACTTATTCGACCTCTACCTCGAACAATACCTTCGGTAGGTTTTATAATGCGAGATAATATTTTTAATAATGTAGATTTTCCCGCACCATTGTGGCCAATTATTCCAAGGGCTTCACCTTGTTTTAACTCAAAATCAATATTTTTAAGGGCCCAAACAAATTCATTGTTATCAATCTTTTCACCACCCATAATATATTGGTTGGGGTCTTGTTTATTGAATATTTTGCGATCCCACCAATGTTGCATATCACGACGTAATGATCCTGAACCTATGGTGCCTAGATGATACATTTTTGAAATATTTTCAGCCTGAATTATTATTTCTGACATAATTTTTATAATATATCGATTAATTTATCACTCATTTTATTAAAGAGCATTACCCCAAAGCAGACTACTACTATCATAAAAATAGTACTATACAAGAGCTGAAGGTTATCTACACTTCCCGTTCCTAAAAATGCATATCTAAAATATTCAAAAAGAGAGGATAGTGGATTTATCATAACCAGCCATTTTAATTTTTCTGGAACCATACTTAATGTAAAAAAAATAGGACATACAAACATAAGTAGTCTTATGATAAGGTTCATGAAAGACATAAGATCTCGATATTTTGCAGTTAAAACTGAAAAAATTAATCCTCCTCCAAAACCAATCCCAGTAGTAATAACAATTACAGGAAAAATTAGAAATGCCGGACCAAAATTAAAATCCACTTTACCTATAATGAGACAAAAAATATAGACAACAAAAAGCAAAAGTAAATTAACACTAAATAATTTTAATTGAAGCCACAGTGAAGAAATTGCAACTATAATTCTTGGGAAATATACTTTATTAAAGATATCAGCGTTTTGAGAAAATGCTTTTGAGGTCTGCAGAAATGTTTCTGAAAAAAGGCTCCACAATGTAATTCCAATAAGGTTAAATAAAAAGGGTGGCACGCTCCCCGTGGAAATACCAATAACATTGTTAAACACAAATACATAAACAAGTACAGTAAGCAGAGGTTGTAATAAAACCCAAAATGGACCCAAAAGCGTTTGTTGATATAGTCCTAAAAATTCTTTTCTTGTTAATTGCAATATTAAATCCTTATAGGAATAAAGTTCACTTAAGCTTATATTCCACCAAGATGTCTCGGGCTTAATTTCCCATTCCCAATTTAATAGTTCATGATCAATTTCTTTTTTACTCATTATCAAAAATTATTTAATTTTATCTTAGATGCATTCTTTTTAGTGCTGTACCATAAATTTTCAATTTGCTTATATCTTAAAATGTACATAGAATAAAATCGAACTATCAAAAAAAGCGTTTTATAATCCTTACTTAGACTCCAAGCTCCCCTAATTTGCCTAAATGCAGCATCTTTGTTATCAAGTAATAAACTATTAGCAACTTTAGCACAATATATTGCATAATATTCTAAGGATGCTTTTTTTATTTTGGATTGTTTATTAACTGGTATATAATTTTGTATGATGTTGATAACCTTTTTCATATCCAAAACATTTTGGCCAGTAATAAAACTGTTATGGCTTATTCCTATACCGTGACATACTCTATAAAAAGCTAGATATTTAGGTGAGTAAGCTATTGGAAATTTTGATGCTATTCTAGTCCACATTTCCCAATCTTCACCAAAATGAACGGCAAAAAAACTGCCTAAAGTCTCGTATGTAGTGCGCTTCACAACAATTGCTGGTGGTTGTATTAATTGTTGTACAGCAATCATATCAATAAAATTAAGTATCTCACCTGGAGAATCAAGAATTTTTTTGTTTTCAATGCCAACTAAATTATTCTTGCTATCAATATATTTAAAATTAGTAAAAGCAGCCCCAGCTTGTGGGAAATTGTGAAATAAAATTTCTATTTCATTATAGAACCCAAAATCTATTTTATCGTCCCCATGTAAAAGGTGTATATATTTTCCTTTGGAACGATTTATACACGTTTCAAAATTCCTTAAACTCCCAACATTTTTTTGTTGCCTGTAATATGTAACTCGACCTTTTCCAACCTCATTAACTAGTTTTTCAACGTCACCATCTGTACTGCAATCATCAACTACTTCGATTTGCATTAATTCGCTACTAGGAGCTTGTTGAAGAACGCTGTTCAATGTGATTTCAATGTAATTAAAACAATTGTAAACGGGTATCATTACTGACCATGAAATAAAGTCGTTACCATTGTAAGGTTTTATTTTCGGAGGGTTGTCAGGTGTTTTGTTTAACATTAAACAGTAGAGATTAGAATTAAACAATTTTAAATAGTTTAACTTTACAATCAAATATAAATAATATTATGTTTAAAATTAAACATTTTACTAATAAAGTGTAATTTATATATATATATATATATATATATATATCCTTAAATCTTTCGGAAATTGATGACACCATAAAAATGTATTTTTAAATTTAAAATAATTTAGATTATATGTAAGTGAGCGGCATCTATAATAACATCAAGGGAAACCAAACTCACACAACTTTTAAATATAAAGCACCCAATTATTTAAGCACCCATGTTTTTAGTATCGAATACCGCCATGGTAAAGGAAGGTATGAAAAGTGGTATTGCAGCTTGTATTCCTGCTTTGAATTACGCATCCGAAAAGCGGTTTTCGTCGGGCATTCCATGGGCGGTTATGTGGCTTTGGCTTTCGACGAATTGTATTCTGAAAATGTGAGAACTTTGGTTTTGATGAATTCAACTTCCAAAGCTGACAGCGAAGAACGAAAACACAATCGGGATCGCGCCATCAAAGCCGTGAAGAAAGATTACACTACTTTTATTCGACTTTCTATTGGCAATCTTTTTAGTCCAGACAATCGCCAACGATTAATAGACGAAATCGAAAAAGTGAAAATCGAAGCGTTGAAAACTCCCTTGCAAGGCGTTGTCGCTTCACTAGAAGGAATGAAAATCAGAAATGATCGTGAAGTATTACTGCATTTAACGGATTTCCTAAAATTACTAGTTCTTGGAGAAAAAGATCCCATTTTACCATTCGAAGAAACAAAAGAACAAATTTAAAACACATAAGTGCAGTTAGTTACGTTTCCTGAAGGTCATATGAGTCATATTGAAAATCAAGAAGCATTGACTAAAATATTATTACAGTTTTTTAAGAAGGTTTAATTAAATTACTTTGCGCTCTTTGCGAAAATTCCTCTGCGTACTTTGCGGATAAAAATTTCATACTTTCTCTTCAAACGGAACACTAACATCCAAAATCTCATTTAAAAGCAAAACAATTTGCTCGAGATAATTAGTCATTACCTCCTCATTAATAATCATGTTTGCTTCTTTCTCTTCTTTAAAATTAAAGGGCAAGAACCCCGATTTTAAGTTTTTGAAAGAAATAATTCCAGCTTCAATGGGCTTTGATTTTGCGTTTTCTTCGTACATGAAAGCATAAGCCAAAACCTGAATAATTTTATCATTCTTGATCTCTTCTATCAGTCCTTTCCAGGTTTTCAAAGTCACACTTGCTTTCTCTACCTTACCCGTTTTATAATCGATAATTCGGATGGTTCCGTTGCGTTCTTCGATTCTATCGACATTTCCTTTTATCAATACCGGAAACGGTAAAGTTGGGTGATTTAAAACACGTTCAAATGTTTGCTCTAATGCAATAATTTTGATTGCATCGCCTTCTTTTATACTTTCTAACTCTACCTTTAAGAAGTTTGATACATTTCGTTTAGCGACTTCAAACGCCAATAAATTACGACCTTTCTTAATTTCGCCTTCTTTATAAACCACTTTAAACTGTTTCAGAACCTCATCATCGATTTGCTTAAAGCAGTTTTGAATGTCGGATTCTGAAATAAATCTTCCAACAAATGGGTCATACAGAGATTTCAAGGTCTCATGAATAATCGTTCCCAAAGTGTTCAACGCGATATTCTCTTCCACCTCTTCCACTTCCCTGATTCGTAATATCTTTTGAAAATAAAATTGAATTGGATTGCGAATATAACTCGTCAACGCCGAGGGTGAAAAACCTTTTTCGGCAATTTCCTTTAATCTACTCATCACCGATTCCGATTTCTCAATAACCATTGGTGTATATGCTGTTTCCGGTAAGACGGCATTATAAATCTCATGCGTCAAAGTATGCTTTGGCTGTTTTTCGACTTCTAATTGAGTGATAAACCTACTTTTTTCACCAGCGTCTAGTCCATCACTTTCTGTATTATAAAGCAAATAGATATTTTTTGCACGTTGTAATAAATGATAAAAATGATAGGTATAAATAGCATCTTTCTCTTTAAATGTAGGTAAACCTAATTCTCGCTTCACATCATAGGGAATGAATGAATTCTGCGATTTTCCAGCAGGAAACTTCCCTTCATTCATCGAAGTCACAATAACGGTATCAAAATCAAGTACGCGACTTTCTAAAACACCCATAATTTGTAATCCATTAAGCGGCTCTCCTTCAAAAGAAACGGCAGCAAGATCAATCACTTGTTTGTATATGGCATAAAGCGTCTCTATCTTATCAATGTGTTGGTGTTGGGAGTAATAGTTAATCAACTTATTGATCACTTTAAAAATAGAAAAAACAAAAGCTTTTGTGATTTTTTCCTCTTCACTGTCATTGCTTAAATTATTTTTAATGGTAAGCAACAACTTGGACACGGTTTCCAAAACGACAATCGAACCGTTTTCCCATTTTTGGAACAACAGCAGAAATAAATCAGTAGGATTCGCATTCAATTCCATCAATTTATGATGGGTAATAAAAGTGTAATTATTTTTATTGATAAGATTAACTAATGGACCTGTTTGTGCATAAGGCTCGACCAACGGATGTGTTAAAATATCTAGTACATCTTTATAATAGATCACATAATTTTTAGCATTTCTGGCCAATGCATTGGTATGCATCTTGAACAACTTGGCGATCAAAATTTGGGCAGGATTATTTTTACTAGGATACCCCATTGTGATATTTAAAGCGCCAACAGTGCTGGGCAACGAATATAAAAGCGGCACTAAAAGGTTTTCTTCACCAAGAACTACAGCAACTTTATCTAATGTTGTATTGGGATTTTCTTTAATTATATTTACAATAATTCCTCCGGCAATTTTCGCCTGACCAATTGTCTTTGGAGTACCTATAACTTGAATGTTTTTTGTTTGCGAAAAATCATCTACAATCCATTCAAAAGGATCTGACTTGTACTCCTTCCATCCTTTTTTAAACCGCCTTACAAACAAGCCTGCGTCATGATAGGGATCGTTGAGAAAAGTTTGGTCAGCATCCCAGTATATTTTGGCCTTATCAGAAGCTATGAGGTGTTGGATGATTTTTTCTTCGGAGGCATTTAAAGCATTAAAACCTGCAAAAAGATACTTCTTATCAGTAATTGACTTCGAAAACTGATTCAGATTCCCTACCGCTTCCCGGTAAATTAATCCTTGGTAACCAATCCCTTTTTTAAGTAGATGTGCATATAATGTTTGGTAGTAATTAGGCAATAATTTCCAAAAGTCGATGTAATTTTCGAGCAGTTGTGTTTTATTTTCGACTTCGATTCCCCATTTCTTAATATCTTCAATGTCCTTTAAGTAAGACAAAACATAAGAAGGGTCTAACAGATAACGATCAATTTCATTAAAATCTTGCAAGAGCGTTTTAGCCCAATTTGCAAACAATTCAAATGACTGTTGGTTTGTTTTTTCAGTAACTGATAAATACACATCATAAAATTCAAATAACAATTCGATGGGATCCACAGTACGAATTCCGGCAATATCTTGGATAAAATCCTCGATACTAATTATTTCAGGAGAAAGTATGTTACCTTCGACTTGCTTTTTCAGGGCTTCAATAAGGAAAATCTTAGCTCTCTTATTTGGCAAAACCACTATTGTATTAGGTAGTTTATCCGAGTAATTTTCTATTAAAACTTGTGCAATTTTATCTAAAAAAGAAGTGTTTATCATTTCATAAAAATAAAAAAAACGCCCCGATAAATCGAGGCGTTTTCAATAAATATTTTAGAAAAATTTATTCTTTGATTAAAGAAATTTCAACTCTTCTGTTGTGTGCTTTTCCTGCAGCAGTTTTGTTAGTATCCATTGGTTTAGTTTCACCGAAACCAGTAGAGTTCAATCTATCTGCTTTGATACCATTTTCGATTAAGTAATTTTTAACCGCTGCAGATCTGTTTTCAGATAAAGTTTGGTTCATTTCGTTACTTCCATCGCTATCAGTATGACCTTCAACTAAGAATCTTGAATAAGGATATTCTTTTAAGATTTCAGTGATTGATACTAAAGTTGGGTAAGTTTGTTTTTTGAAAGACGCTTTTCCAGAATCAAACAAGATAGTTCTACTATACTCATTCAATTTCATCATAACAGCTTCTGATACTTCAGGACAACCTTTGTTAGCAACAGTACCTTTTACTTCTGGACATTTGTCATCTTTGTCTAAAACTCCGTCTCCGTCAGTATCAGGCCAAGGACAACCAGCATTTTCTTTTGGTCCTGCAACAGTAGGACATTTGTCATCTTTATCAGCTACTCCATCTCCATCAGCATCAGGACAACCTTTCAATGCAGCTAAACCAAATACATCTGGACAAGCATCATCTTTATCAGCAATACCATCTCCATCAGTATCAGGACAACCGTTTAATGCAGCTAAACCAAATACATCTGGACAAGCATCAGCACTATCTTGGATTCCATCTCCATCAGTATCAGGACAACCATTAAATTCTTTTAAACCTGCAACATCTGGACACGCATCATCTTTATCATAGATTCCGTCTCCGTCAGTATCTTTTCCTCCAAATTTGAAAGTAAGACCAGCAGTATGTTGGAAATGAGATGGAGCATCAGGAGTTCCTGAAGCATCTTCTCTATCTCCAAAAGATTTTTTGTAAGAAGTCTCAAGAGAGAAACCAACTTGATCAGTAAACCAAAATGTCAATCCTGCACCTGGGTTTAATGTACCATAACTACTATCTCCAAAGAAAGTATAACCACCACCAACATGTAATGAAGGATCAATTACTTTTGAATTAATAAGAGTCATGAAGCTATATTTTACACTAGCATCAATACCGTAATACATCAAGTCTCCAGGGTTAGAAACTACCATTCCTCTTGAATCATGTCCAGTTGCTGTTGGAGCAAATTTTACATAATTATCGATTTTGTTTACAGAACCTTGCACTCCAAAAGAGAAATTATCTCCTAAATATTTAGATACACTGATGTAAGATACAGAAGGAAGAATATTCCAATTATCTTTTACAGCGAATGGTTGAGAAAAATGTTGGTCTAACCAACCATTTCCACCATCTGCACTAGTTCTAGTGTCTACGGCATTAACTCCAAAAGAGATAGCCCATGGATTATTACTGTCTTGTGCGTGAGAGGTTAACCCCATCACCATCATCGCAGCAACAAAAATTTTGTTAAGATGTTTCATACTTATTTTTTTTAATTACAATTTAGTTAATTACAAACAAAAGTAACACGTAAATCTCGAACCACAAAAGGAAATGTTAAAAAAAACCTATTAAAATCAGAAAAAATGGCAATTATATAACTTTAGATTATAATTACACAACTTTTAAAGCCTTACCAACCTCAATAAATGCTGAAATTGCTTTATCTAAATGCTCTTTTGTATGCGCTGCAGAGAGTTGAACCCTTATTCTCGCCTTATCTTTTGGTACAACTGGGAAGAAAAAACCTATTACATAAATGCCTTTTTTTAACAATTCATCCGCCATAGTTTGTGATAATTTGGCATCATATAGCATTACTGGTACAATAGCCGAATCTCCATCAACGATATCAAATCCCGCTTTTTTCATTCCTGCTTTGAAATAATTAGTATTCCATTCCAGTTTATCTCTTAACGTAGTGTCTTTTTCTAATAGTTCAAAAACTTTAATCGATGCTCCCACAATTGCAGGCGCTAAAGAGTTAGAAAACAAATAGGGTCTTGAACGCTGACGTAGCAATTCAATAATTTCTTTTTTGGCAGTTGTATATCCACCCATAGCTCCACCCAAGGCTTTCCCAAGAGTTCCAGTAATGATATCCACTCTCCCCATTACTCCTTTAGCCTCAAGCGTACCTTTTCCTGTTGCCCCTATAAAACCAGCTGCGTGGCATTCGTCTACCATTACCATAGCGTCATATTTATCAGCTAGGTCACATATTTTATCTAAAGGCGCTACAACGCCGTCCATAGAGAAAACGCCATCCGTCACAATAATTTTAAAACGACTGCCCGCTTCATTTGCTTTGATTAATTGTTGTTCTAAATCGGCCATGTCGCTATTTGCATAACGGTAACGTGCTGCTTTACACAAACGAACCCCATCAATAATAGAAGCATGATTCAAACTATCTGAAATTATAGCATCTCCTTCTCCAAATAAAGGTTCGAAAACACCTCCGTTAGCATCAAAAGCCGCAGCATATAAAATAGTATCTTCTGTTCCGTAAAACTCAGAAATTTTTCTTTCTAATGTTTTGTGAATATCTTGCGTCCCACAAATAAAACGCACTGATGACATTCCGAAACCATGTGTATCCATTGTGTCTTTTGCCGCTTGAATAACCTCTGGGTGCGATGACAATCCCAAATAATTATTAGCACAAAAATTCAAAACTGTTTCTCCTGTCGAAATCGTAATTTCAGCATCTTGTGGCGAAGTGATGATTCTTTCTTTTTTAAAAATTCCGTTATCTTCTATTGTTTGCAATTCGTTTTGAAGATGTTCTTTTATTTTTCCGTACATAATTTATGGTGTATTTTGTTTAAAGTTTAAATTGTTTCAAGTTATTCTGAATAAAATAACAGCATTAAAATAAGCATTCGTTTATCATTAAACTCAATTTAGTTCTAGAACTCAATTTTGCGAATAATTCATTTTTACGCTACAAATTTACTACATCGATTTCTTTTCCGATATAAATCAGCGCTTTTTTTACGACTTTATAACCCATTAATTCAATTGCAGATTGATAATTCTCTAATTGCTTCTGATATTTAGCATTGTGAACTCCTGTTTTATAATCCAATAAATAAACTTCTTTGCTTTTTGTCACAACCATTCTATCTGGCTTTATTGTTTTCCCTTCCTTTTGAATTATGGTCTGTTCATTCAGCACTTCATGCTCTTCAGAAAAAAAGAATTCCAACTCTTCATGATTTACAATATCTTGAATTGTCTTGTGTACCAATTCCTTTTGATTGAAAGTAATCAATCCGCTTTCAATAGACTTAGTGACCGCTAAATCAATGTCATTTTTTGTCTTTACAAAAGATAAAATTTCGTGTACCACATTCCCATACTCTATAGACTCTTGCTGATGCGTTCCCCACATTAAAGCTTCTCGCTGGGCTATTTTAATATTCTTTGGATTTAAAACTTCAGCAACTACGCGGATTGCTTTTGAAGTATCAATATGCTTTGCCTTGTTTGATAGTTTTGTAGCACTCCCAAATTCATACTCCAATATATTTTCGTCAAAAACTCCTTTGCTCGTTAAATAATTAATAAAAAAAGTACACATATTGTTTTTAGGAACTTCTCCTTTACTAGACAAATTCATATTCGAAATAACATACAGTTGTTCCTCGGCTCGAGTTAATGCCACATATAAAACATTTACATTATCTAATAACTCTTCTTGCTTCTTTTGATCATAGACTAATTTTGCTTCAACACCAAAACCTTCTACCGCACTACTGTTATCCACTAACACCTTTGGCAGACCAAAACCCATCTCTTCGCCGTCAAGCCATAATTTATCTTTTGGCTTCCTATTGTAATCTTCTTCGGCGAAAGGCATGATTACCACAGGAAATTCCAATCCTTTGGACTTGTGAATAGTCATAATACGAACCGCATTATTTCCTTCTGGTGACGGAATACTAAACTTCTCTGCATTTTTATCCCAAAAATTCAAGAAGTCGGATATTCCTGCTTGATTTCGCACATCCCGTTCGAGAACAATATCAAGAAAATATTGAACGTACGCATTCCCCACCCCAGCCCTCCCCGAGAGGGAGGGAGACTTACTGGCTACATTGTCTTTTGATTCATTAGCCGAATTAAATAATTTGTCATTATTTAATTCTAACATTTGTTCTTGATTTTTCAATGCATCTTTGATCGCATTTAAAACTTGCGAAATCGAACCTACTACCTCTTCATTTCGAAAGCGAATTACTTTATAACCTAATTCGGTTAAAACTTTAGTTCGTTCTTCATCTAATGCAATTTGCTCCGGCGTAAAATGGTAGCCACCATCCACCTCAACAATAAGTTTTTTTGACAAAGAAACAAAATCAACAATGTAATTATCGATTAAATGTTGTTGCCTAAATTTACTCCCCAAAGATTGAGTTTTAAGTTCATCCCAAAGTATTTTTTCGGCAACAGTAGGTTGTTTTCGATGTCCTATTGCTTTTTCTAATAACAGATGAGAATAATTACCACCAGTCTTGTAACCCTTTTTATTTGACTCAAGAACCGCATCTTTTCTACCCAAACTTTCAACAGTCAGCATATCAACACCGTCTCCCCCTCTTTTGGAGGGGGCTGGGGGGAGGATAAATTTCGACACTATCACTTCAACCGCCTCATACAATGATTTTTTCCTAATATTTTGAAAAGACAGCGAAATATCATAACTCATTAGCCATTTCTCAAAATCGGCTTCTAGTTTTTGTTCCATTCCTTTTGCAATGAAATCATGAACCGACAACTGATCCTGAATATTTTCGGCGATATAGTGGAGAAAATGAGCTTTCGCCTCTAAATCGGCATTGTTTTTTAGGTATTTTAGAAGGTGAATAATCAGTCTGACTTCGGTTGCGTTCTGAATCATCAACGTTTCTGAAGACAAAAGTGGAATATTTTGTTCTGTCAAATAATTAGCAATCGCAATTCCTTGACTTCTTTTACGCGTTAAAATAACGATGTCTTTGTATTCAAATCCTTCTTGAAGTACTTTTTGAATCGTACTCAAAGTTGCTAAAACAAACAACTCGCTTTTATCAAGAGCGTCTTCGTCCTCTTCTGTGCTTTCCACCTTTGGAATAAAGGAAATATTAACGTAACCACCCGTTTTATCATTTGATTTCTGGTGGCTGTGATTTTCATATAAATCTTTGTAATCAGGCTGCTCAAACTCTGATGACAACAGCTTGAAAAATTCATTATTAAACTCAATTACCTGCGAATAAGAACGGTAATTTTTATCCAGATGCTCTAACTTCTTGTCTGGATTAGCAAAAGGATTATTGTCTTTACTGAGCTCTATAAACTGCTCTGCCTTTCCTCCACGCCAGCGGTAAATGGATTGTTTGGGATCGCCCACAATCATTAAAGTTCCTTTCTCTCCATAATCATCCTGACCGGAAAGCGCATTGTCAATCAACGGAATTAAGTTTTGCCATTGCATCTCTGATGTATCCTGAAATTCATCAATAAAGAAATGACGGTAGCGTTCTCCTAATCGCTCATATATAAAAGGCGCTGGTTGATTTTGGATTTCGCGATGAATAAGCGAGTTGAATTCGGTTATCGAAAGCACATTTTGCTCTTCTTGAATCTTAGCTAATTCATTGCTGACCGTATTTAGTAAAGATAGCGGCGTTATATTTTTAAGGAAGGCTTTATAAAAATCTCTTTTTTCGAAATTTTTATAAATCGTTGCCAAAATCTGAATTAACTCCGGAATCAGATTTTCTATTAAAGCACGGTCTTTGGCGGTTTTATTGATGGCAATATCATCAAACTCGTGAAAGGTTTTGTTTTTCGGATTAAATTTTCCGTCTCGAATGCTGATTAAATGATTCGGAAACGTTCCTCTAGAAAACGATTTCAGGTCTATTCCGTTATTTTCTATCAGTGTCAAAGCCGCTTGCGCAAATTCGGCGTTGTCTTTTTCTAAGACTTTACAGGACTCAATTAATTTCTTTTTGATTTCGACAAAATCGGCAATGGACTTATCATGAAAATGGGTGATTTCATTCCGGTGATTTTCATTGAGAACCAAGCGACCCGTATCCAGAATTTCACGCGAGATGTCCCAAGATTTATCATCATCGGTTTTTTCCATAGTGAAATCGATCAATAACTTAGTCAGCGTTTCATCCTCCCCAGCTTGCGCGATGATGGCGTCTACCGCCTCTATTAATAAATTTTCTGTATCCAAGGTCACCTCAAAAGTCATAGGCAACTTTAAATCGTGGGCAAAGGCACGAATTACTTTATGGGTAAACTTATCAATGGTCGAAATATCGAAAGCGGCATAGTTATGAATAATATGCTTGATAATTTGTTGCGATTTACTTTTGATTGCGATAATCGAAAGTCCCGTATCCGTGGCTAAATCCTGCATCAAATCGAATGCTTTTTTAGAAGGCTCGTCTTTGGCAAATTCAGACAAACTTCCTACGATTCGGCTTTTCATTTCGTGCACCGCTTTATTGGTAAACGTAATGGCCAGAATATTTCTATAGGCATCATTTTTATGCGCTGTAAGAATAATTTTTAAGTATTCTTTGACAAGCGCGTAGGTTTTTCCAGAACCTGCAGAAGCGTCGTATATGGAGAAGGAAGGGCGCCCCACCCCAACCCTCCCCGAAGGGAAGGGAGCCGAAACTGGATTTACTGTATGTTTTGAATTGCTATTATTTTCCATGGTGATCTTGTGTCTGAAAAGCTTTTTTTAGCAAAAATGCTTTTCATTATCGTAGCTACTATTTTTTTTATGTTGAATACTAAAATCCTCTTTTCTTGAAAGTGAACCTAAGTTCAAATATAATTATTGAATTTATGGCTTTATAAATTTTATTTTATCAGATTTTTTTGGTCTTACTGGTAAAGGTAATTCTAAAGTATCCTTATTCATTGTGTAATTTACAAACGCTTTTCTTTTGTCGACAACATTTTTAATTTCCTTTGTGGTATTATCATGACTTTTACTCTTTCGTAATAATTCATTGGATAAATACTTTGATGATTTAAATTTTTCAGAAAGAGTATTTTCGTCAAAATTAAAAGAGAGCGACCGTCCGTTCTCATAATCAATTTTAATTCTAATTACAGGGTAGTCGCATACACACATTTTTACGGAATCTGGATTTTTTTGATATGTTTCTACCGAAGGATTTTTTGTGTCATCTTCAATATTCTTTAAGTACTCTTTTTCTATACTAAAATTATAATATGTGAGTTTGTTACTATTTTTTTCCATTTGAACATTGCCGAATTTATCAACATTAGCATACAGTAGAGGATAAATTTGTAATCCATAATTCTCATATGATGAAATATACCTGTAAGACATAATTTCAATTGACCTTACCCCACTACCACTTGGCGAACAACTTAAAAAAAATAGCAGAAGAAAAATCAACACTCTATTCATAAAATTGGATTTAGATTCTTGATTTAAACGTAACATTCTTAGGTAAAAAAATCCCTAGCCCTGATGGAAACGGCATCCTTTCTTGCCAGGGTTTGACAGGAAAGATATAGTGTACAGCAGGAAAAAGCTTCTAAAAAACAGCTTTAATAATAGGTTGCTTTTAAAAATTGTTTGTTTAATGTTTAAAAGTAGTATTTTTGCACTATGGAAACAAATAGACAGAAAAAAATAGGTGGGGTGATCCAAAAAGATTTGGTTGATATCCTACAAGGTGAAGTGAGAAAAAACGGAGTAAGTAATTTAATTATTTCGGTATCCAAGGTTGTTGTAACTTCAGATTTATCTGTGGCGACGGTTCATTTAAGTGTTTTTCCTCAGGATAAAGCAAAAGAGATTTTAGAGGCTGTTAAGTCGAATGCTAAAACAATAAAACATGATTTATCACAAAGAGTACGTTTGCAATTGAGAAAAGTACCTAATTTGGTTTTCTTTATTGATGACTCTTTAGACTACATTGAAAAAATTGACAATGCTTTAGCCAGTAAAGATAATCCTATTGAAAACAGAGATCTTCTAGAGAAACGCAAGCTGATATAATTTGAATTTCCCCCTTTACATAGCCAAACGTTACATTTTAAGTAACAGTAAAAACAATGCCATAAATATCATCAATCGCATTGCGAGTATGGGAATCATTGTTGGCGCCATGGCTTTATTTGTGGTATTATCTGTTTTTAGCGGATTGAAAGTTTTTAGCCTTTCATTCACGAACGATATTGATCCCGACATAAAAATAAGCAGCACTTTAGGAAAATCATTTCTCGTTTCTCCATCGCAAGAACAACAAATAAAGAAAATTGACGGCGTGGCTTCCTACAGCAAAATTATAGAGGAACGCGTTTTATTTGTTTTTGATGATAAGCAGGTCGTTACGTATTTGAAAGGAGTTGACACCAACTTCAGTAAAGTGAACGACATTAAGAAAACATTGTACAACGGACAGTGGATTGAACCTGACACCTATCAGGTTGTTGTGGGCTATGGAATTGCTCAGAAATTCTCAATGGGATTACTGGATTTTACTAAACAGCTGGAAGTTCTAGTTCCTAAACCTGGAAGAGGAGCAATTACAAACCCCGAACAAGCTTTTAACAAAACCGATGTTTTCCCCGTAGGTATTTATGCCATCAGCGAAGACCTTGACTCTAAATACGTTTTTGCAGATTTAGGTCTGGCCCAACAATTATTGGAATATAAAACCAATCAGATTTCAGGAATTGAAATCAAAGAAAAAAAGGACGCTGATGAAGCTGCAATCATCCAGAAACTGCAAACCATTTTCAAAAACAAAATCACTGTAAAAAACAGGGCTCAGCTCAATGAAGCACTATACAAAATGCTGAACACGGAGAATATTGCCGTGTATTTAATATTTACCTTGGTGATAGTCGTGGCCCTTTTCAACCTCATCGGGGCATTGATTATGATGATTCTGGACAAAAAAGGAAACTTAAAAACACTTTTTAATCTGGGAACAGAAATCAAGGATTTACGTAAAATATTTTTACTTCAAGGAACGCTACTGAGTATCTTTGGCGGAATTATTGGACTTCTTTTAGGAATTGCAATTGTGTTACTGCAACAGCATTTTCAACTGGTAATGATTACCCCAACACTTGCCTATCCAGTGGTTTTCACACTTGAAAACGTATTGATTGTTATGGGAACGATTGTTACTTTAGGTTTCATCGCTTCATTGATAGCGAGTAGCCGAGTAAGTAAGAAGTTATTAGATTAAATTTCTAAAAATAAAACACAAAACCCACTAATTAATATTTCTAAATTAGTGGGGTTTGTGTTTTACGACTTATCTATACTACCTCATAACCTGCGTATGCTTGTTCTATTTCGTTTAAAATAGCAAACAATTCAACAGGATTATCTTGGGTAACTAATTTTTGTTTGAACGGTTTAAAAGAATGAATTCCTTTAAAATAATTAGTATAATGAGGACGAGTTTCCACAATTCCTAATCGCTCTCCTTTCCATTCCATTGCCCATGCTAAGTGATTGCGCACCGCTTCTACTCTATCGACAACTGTAGGTTTAGCTAAATGCTCACCCGTTTCAAAGAAATGTTTGATTTCGTTAAAAATCCAAGGATAACCAATTGCGGCACGACCAATCATGATTCCGTCGATACCATATTCATTTTTATATTGTAACGCTTTTTCAGGACTGTCGATATCTCCGTTACCGAAAATAGGCATCGTAATTCTTGGGTTATTTTTCACTCTGGCAATGTGTGACCAATCTGAATGACCTTTGTACATTTGCGCACGAGTTCTAGCGTGAATACTTAAGGCAGCAACTCCAATATCTTGAAGACGCTCTGCAACCTCATCAATATTAATGGAACCATCATCCCATCCCAAACGGGTTTTTACCGTTACAGGTAAATGGGTACTATCAATAACAGCTTGCGTTAAGCGAATCATTAAGTCAACATCTTTTAATACTCCAGCACCCGCACCTTTACAAACTACTTTTTTTACAGGACAACCAAAGTTAATATCAATGATATCTGGATTTACTGTAGAAACGATTTTAGAAGACAAGGCCATTGCCTCTTCGTCACCTCCAAAAATCTGAATGCCAACAGGTCTTTCATAATCGAAAATATCTAATTTCATTCGGCTTTTTATGGCGTCACGAATTAGTCCTTCAGAAGAAATAAATTCTGAGTACATCATATCGGCTCCGTGCATCTTACACAACCTGCGAAAAGGTGGGTCGCTCACGTCCTCCATAGGAGCAAGAAGTAAAGGAAAATCCGGTAATTCTATGTTGCCAATCTTAATCATCTGCTTAAATTTTGTGCAAAATTACGCTTTTTTGATCAAAGGATGAAATAGCGACGATGAAAGACTTATTACTTAACTCATTAGTTTGCGATTTGGGACTTTGAAACTGTTGAATTTAAACTATATTTGCAGATTAATGGTCGCACTTTAGCAGATTGCGTCAGGGGTTGCAGCAAAAACACTTGTGGTTGTGAGATTGCAGTGATAAGATTACAATAAAAAGCCCGTTCGTCGCGGCGAACAAGCCCTTAATAAAATTGACACAAACAGAATATGAAACATATAAGGAATTTTTGCATTATTGCACATATTGATCACGGTAAAAGCACACTTGCCGACCGTTTACTTGCCGCTACCCAAACCGTTACGGCACGTGAAGAGAAAGCACAATTACTTGACAGCATGGACTTGGAACGAGAACGTGGTATCACGATAAAAAGTCATGCGATCCAGATGGAGTATACGTATAAAGGCGAAGAATACATCTTGAATCTGATTGATACTCCTGGGCACGTAGATTTTTCTTATGAAGTTTCCCGATCTATTGCTGCCTGTGAAGGGGCGCTTTTGATTGTGGATGCAGCGCAAAGTATACAAGCTCAAACCATTTCAAATCTATACTTAGCTTTAGAAAATGACTTGGAAATTATTCCTATTCTGAATAAAGTAGATTTACCAAGTGCCAATCCCGAAGAAGTAAGTGATGATATTGTTGATTTATTGGGCTGTAGACTCGAAGAAATTATTCACGCCTCTGGGAAAACCGGTTTAGGAGTAGAAAACATCTTGGCTGCTATTATCGAAAGAATTCCACCTCCAAAAGGAAATGTTGATGAGCCGTTACAAGCTTTGATTTTTGACTCTCATTACAACCCATTTCGAGGAATTGAAGTTATTTTCCGTGTTATAAATGGAGAAATTAAAAAGGGTCAGAAGATTAAATTCATGGCTACTGGAAATGAATATTTCGCAGACGAAATTGGAACATTAAAACTGAACCAAGTTCCGAAAAAAGTTATTTCCACTGGTGATGTTGGTTATTTAATTTCAGGAATTAAAGAGGCCAAAGAAGTAAAAGTTGGAGATACAGTTACAGACGCAAAAACACCAACGACCAAGATGGTTAAAGGTTTTGAAGATGTTAAACCAATGGTATTTGCAGGGATATATCCTGTTGACACCGAAGATTATGAAGACCTTAGAAACTCTATGGAAAAACTACAATTGAACGATGCTTCACTTGTCTTTTTACCTGAAAGTTCCGCCGCTTTAGGATTTGGTTTCCGTTGTGGATTCTTAGGAATGTTACACATGGAAATTATCCAGGAACGTTTAGAACGTGAGTTCAACATGACTGTAATTACTACAGTTCCCAACGTTTCGTATTTTGCTTACACCAAAAAAAATCCTGAAACTGCATTAGTAGTAAACAATCCAACTGATTTACCGGAGCCTTCTAAATTGGATCACGTAGAAGAACCTTTCATAAAAGCAACCATTATTACGAAATCTGATTTTGTGGGTAACGTAATGTCATTATGTATCGAAAAAAGAGGCTTGATTACGAATCAAACCTATTTAACTACGGATCGTGTTGAATTGACTTTTGATATGCCACTCGCTGAGATTGTATTTGATTTTTATGACCGTTTAAAAACCGTTTCTAAAGGATATGCTTCTTTTGATTATGCTCCTATTGGAATGCGAACTTCAAACTTAGTGAAAGTTGACATATTATTAAATGCAACTATCGTAGATGCCTTATCCTTATTAATTCACGTAGACAATGCTTACCACATTGGTAAAAAAATGTGTGAAAAATTAAAAGAATTAATTCCGCGTCAGCAGTTTGATATTCCGATTCAGGCCGCTATTGGTGTGAAAGTGATTTCCCGTGAAACCATTAAAGCGTTACGTAAGGACGTTACCGCAAAATGTTATGGTGGTGATATTTCCCGTAAACGTAAATTATTGGAAAAACAGAAAAAAGGAAAGAAACGTATGAGACAAGTTGGAAATGTAGAGATCCCTCAAGAAGCTTTTATGGCTGTTTTGAAGTTGAATGACTAAAGCCCCCTAACCCCCGAAGGAGGAACTACAATATTAAGAACCCTGATGATGTAAAAATCATCAGGGTTTTTTATGCTTTTCAAGCTTGCTTTTACTTCGTCGGTTCGCTTACTCTCGTGTGGCGAATCTTATTTATCCTTCAACCATTCGAAAAGTCTTTTAGCATCTTCCAATTTAAATAATTGCGTTCCTTCATTCATCGTTGCTGCCGATCCACAAGCCACTCCCCAACGGATTACTTCTTTCAGAGTTTTATTTTGTGAAAGAGCCCAAACCATTCCTCCTACCATGCTATCTCCAGCACCTACGGTACTTTTTTTAGCGACATTTGGTGCAGGAACATAGTCATAGGAATCTTCAGTAACTAACACTGCACCTTGAGGCCCAAGAGAAACAACCACAATTTTAGCTCCACCCTTTGCAATGATTTGCTTAGCAGCAGCATTTACCTCTTCCATTTCCAGACGCTCGACACCAATCAGTTTGGCCAATTCACCTACATTAGGTTTAATTAAATACACTCCCGTTTCCAATACTTTTTTCAAAGGCTCTCCCGAAGTGTCAACAATCACTTTTGAATTTGATTTTTTTGCTATTTCGGCAATCTCCTGATAAAAATGTACAGGCAATCCTTCCCTTAAACTCCCGCTTACAACGATAAATTTCGAATCAATACTTTCAACAGTTTTAATAATTTCGTTTTTTTCAGCATCCGTAACTGAAGTTCCTGGAAAATTGAAACGGTATTGCGAATTGGTATTGTCATCAACAGCTACAAAACTTTCTCGAGTCCAGTTTTTAGTTTCAATACTCTGAAATGAAATTGATTCCTTATTTAAAATTTCTTTTATCATTTCGCCTGATGGCCCGCCAGAAGCCATCACCGCTAATGATGTTCCTTCAAGGCGAGATATTGCTTTAGAGACGTTAATTCCTCCTCCGCCCGCATCATACAAGGGAGCTTCACATCTAATCTTCTGCTCTGGCACTAGTCCAGAAAAATGAGCACTTTTATCAAGTGCAGGATTTACAGTTAGGGTTATGATTTCGTGTTTTTTCATTCTATAAATTTAATGATAAATGAAATAAGTTCTCCTACTTACTTCTGATATTTAAAAATTCTAAAAAATAAAAAGGCGAAGATTTAAATCTTCGCCTTTGGGTTAATTTAATAAATTACAATTTCTTTCGGTTATCATCTGAATTCGCATCAATTAATTTATTGTAGGGATCAACTCCTACTTCCGAGGGTTTTTCATTAACAACTATGGTTATTTTATTATCAATTTTATCGATTTTATATTTCTTTAAATGCAATTCCTTTTCGGCACTTTTACCTTTAACCTGCTCTTCGTTAAAAACACCAATCTCAATATAATCCTTTAGAGGAAAGGATGTTGTTGCGATTCTATCTCCCTTTTTCTTGTAAGATAAAGTTTTTCCCTTTGCATCTTTAAAAATTCGCTTCCCTTGATCATCAGCTCGGTATTTTACAACTTCAAACTCAATATCTACTTGGTATTTTCCATTGGCTAATTTTTTCGAAGTCGCTTTTTTAATTCTGTTGTCATATAAGGTAATTGTTTCAAACATGTCATTAATTACATATTTTAAAGAATCTGGAGTGGCTTGTTTTAAAAGCTCGACAAGTTCCACAGAATTGGTATATGGAGCCTCTTGATAACCTACTTTTTGAATGTATGATTTCAAAACTCCATTTAATTTTTCTTCTCCTATAAAATCACTTAAAGCATAAAACACATGAGAACCTTTTTCATAATGAATGTATTGTTGATTTTCATTATACATCAATGGTTTCTCCTTTTTCTTCTCCATCGTTCTTCCCCTTAAATAATTGTCTAGAGATACTTTCAAGAATTTTCGCATTTGCGATTTACCATATTTATGTTCTAAAACCTTTAGAGAACTGTATTCAGATAAACTTTCGGATAACATAGTAGCACCTTGAACATTTGCCCCAATAACCTGGTGTGCCCACCATTGATGCGCTACTTCGTGAGAGGTTACTGCAAATGGATAATCTACCGCAGCTTTATCATCATCATTCACAGCTGCTATAAAACCTATAGCTTCAGAAAAAGGAATTGTATTAGCATAAGACTGCGCAAAAGTTCCTACCGTCCTAGGATATTCCATAATTCGAACTTGCTTGTGCTGGTATGGACTAAAATTAGCAGTATAATAGTCAAAGGATTTTTTTATCCCAGAAACCATTCTGTCCAAATTGTATTCATGTCCTTTATGGTAATAAATTTCAATATTTACATTTTTCCACTTATCACGTTTAACTTCATATTTAGCCGAATTATAAGCATAGAAATTAAGCGTTTTTTGGTCCATTTTGTAATGAAAATAATTCCTTCCGTCCTTGTTCCATTGCTTTTGCAAATAACCTGGAGCAATTGCCGTCTGGTCGCCAGAAGTACTTACAGTAGTTTCAAAAGTAACCCAGTCAGCATCACTGCTGATGTAGTTGTTTTTCCTTGCAATTGAATCCATTGGACTAGCCATTCTTTCTTTTGCCTTCAAACCGTGTTTCTTTCTAACATCATCGTCACTCAATTCTCCGTTTTCACTATAACCAATAGACGGAAAAGAACTGTTGTTAATAAAGGTTCCGTTATAAATCACTGGCGAATTATTCTTAAATAAATTATTGGCTTTATTTTTTACTTCAAAAGACATCTCAATAGAATCTCCGGGAGCTATGGCTTTAACCAACTTATAGATGTTGAAATTAAAAACAGTGTCTTTAGAAACCAGCTCTACCCGTTTTGAAAACGTAATCTGCGTTTCATAGTCGTTATAATTCACAAAAACAGAATCGATGTTTTCTTTGCTTTTATTCTTCAACAAATAAGTTCCTTTAGCTGTAAAATTTCTCTCTTCCGGAAATAAATCCAGATTAACTTTGATATCGGTGATTCTAGGCTGTGCGTAATTTTGATACTTTTTATACTTCTTTTCCCAAGCGACCGCCAAATTTTCAGACTCTTGGTTTGTCCTGTATTCGTTTACAATGTTATCCTGATAGTAAATTGAACTACCAAGAGCAAAAAACCCAATTAATGGAAGAACTACTAAAATTGCGGTATTTCTATTCCATCTTGCTTTAGCATCCGAAAACCTTGCCTTTGCCGACTGTCCTATTCCTCTTGTCCAGAACAGAAGTGTCATCCCAAAAAGAACTAGCCCCAGCAGCAACCAATATCCTTTGTACAAATAATACAATGCTAAATTGCTTCCATATCCATTCATGTCAGAATATTGAAACCCTGTGTCGCTATTGAATCGGTAAATCCTTTGTTCTACTCCAATTTTCGGAAGAAAAACCAAACCTATGACAAGAATAAGCAGCACAAAAAACCCAAGCAGGTAATTTTTGAACAATGTTTGAATAAAAAGCGCCAAAAAAGCCCAAATCACAAAGTCTACTAGTTTCACCGCATACAGTTCAAATAGATAGTGTCCGATTTCAAAATTAAAATACCCCTTATAACATTGAATTGCTATTCCGCCAATCATTATGACCGCCAAAAGCACCATTTGCATTTTAAATAATGCCAGAAATTTGGAAAATAACAAAACCCAGTTCGGAATTGGAGTTACGTCAATCAAATGGTTCATTCTGGCAGCTACACCACGATGAATTAAAATTCCAGCAAAAAGAAAAGTCAAAACATTTATAAAAAGACTAAATGTACTTCCAGGGATCAATAGCATTTGCCAGGTCACAGGATAGGTTTGTGTCCCAAAAATTTCACCCGCAGTCAATGATACAATTAAAATAAACATTAATCCAACTAGTACAATGCTAATAAAAATCCAGTTTTTCACAATGAATTTAAAATCCACTTTGGATAAATTCCAGGCGGTTTTTAAATTTTGTTTAGTCGAAAAATTGAGCTTTACCTGGGGTAAATTGATTCTTGTAATTCCTCCAAAATTATTTTTTGTAATTCGCTCTTCTTTTTTACTTCTTCCAATGGTTAAGGCATTTTGGGTAAACGAAAAATAACGATACAAAAAACCAAAAATCAGAAGTGAAACCCCCAGCCAAATCATTCTATTATATATGACTACTCCTTCAAAAGGAAGTAAGTTTACGTTTTTTTCTGAAACGGTCCAATACTGAGTATAGTATCGCAATGCATCACCACCAAAAGGATTTAGAAGTCCTGCAATAAAACGATTGTCAGCATCATTTGTAAAACTACTAACTATACTTTGAACAAACAATAATAAAATCACAGTTATAAACCCAACGGAAATATTTCTGGTGATAGTTACAACTGCAAAGACAATTACACCGTAAAAAAATAAATTCGGAATTACGAAAATAAAATAAATTTGTAAATAAGCAATAATATTAACTGGCCCTAACAAATCTTGATTTACATATGGTAGAAAACTTGCACAAAAAGCACCCAAACCGATAGCCAAAACGATTAATATTACTATTGTCAACGAACTCAAAAACTTCCCTAATAAATAATCCGTTTTTGTAAATGGATAAGAAAACAGAATCGTATGCATGTTATACTTAAAATCCCTGTATACCGATGCCCCAATTATCGAAGGCAACAGGAAATAAGTAAACACAGAGAGTACGTTGATAATTTCGTTCAATGCTATTGGCGAATTAGCTAAAGCATTGGAGGATGTTGTGACAGTAACATTGTCAAAAACACCCAAACTACTCGCCATCATCAACATCGAAAGAATAAAGAAAATAGCAATATATATGTAGAAAGATGGATTTTTGAACCACCTTTTTAACTCAAAAGTAAATATAGTTCCTAACATCATATTGAATCATTTTTTAGTGCAACAAAATATACATCTTCAAGTTGAGGGAGAGAAGAAACAAAACTTTCATTTGGTTTATTTGAACTGTGAACTCTAATGTTTAGAGTATTATCCTCGTTGTAATTAGAAGAAATAACATTGAACTCATTTTCATTTTCTTCTAATGTCTCCCGTTCTATAATTTTGGTCCAAATTGTACCACTTAGCGCATCTGTAACCGCTTTTGGCGTTCCCTGAGTTAAAATTTTTCCCCCATTTAAAATTGCCATTTCATTGCAAAGTTCTTTTACATCATCTACAATGTGTGTGGAAAAAATTACAGTGTGATTTGTTCCTATTTCACGTAATACATTTAAAAAACGATGTCTTTCGGCAGGGTCTAAACCAGCCGTTGGTTCATCGACAATAATTAATTTCGGATTATTTAACAACAATTGCGCAATTCCAAAACGTTGCTTCATCCCTCCAGAATACCCATTTACATCTTTCATTCGAACTTCATATAAATTGGTAACTTCCAAGACTTGCTTTACAATTGCAGCTCTATCTACTTTTGAAGCAATTCCTTTTAACTGAGCAAAATAGTCTAACAATTTTTCGGCAGACATATTAGGATAGACTCCAAATTCTTGAGGCAAATAACCTAAGACCTTGCGTAAACCCATTTGATCTTCCAATACATTAATACCCTCAAACTCAATTGTACCAGAATCCGGTTTTTGTAACGTAGATATTGTACGCATTAAAGATGATTTCCCAGCCCCGTTAGGACCCAAAAGCCCAAACATCCCAGTTCCTATTTCGAGATTCAAATTATCCAAGGCTTTTACACCGTTTTTATACGTCTTACTAAGATTAGTTATTTTAAGCTTCATTCTAAAAGGTTTTTATGGTTTATATAATAAGTATCATCTTGTTAAAAACGTTACAATAATAAATTATAAAACTTTATAAAGATCAAAATTTACAACCTAATTATCTTCGTACCTTTGTCTTTTAAAATAAACATGATGATTGAAGATAAAACCCCACAACGTACAAGTATTGCTCAATTAGGAGAATTTGCATTAATTGATCACTTAACAAAAAACTTTGAAATCATCCAGCCTTCGACTTTAAAAGGAATTGGTGATGATGCAGCAGTACTGGACTTTAAGGACAAGAAAGTCGTTATTTCTACAGATATATTAGTTGAAGGAGTCCATTTTGATTTGGCTTACATGCCCTTAAAACATTTAGGCTATAAAGCGGTGACTACAAATATTTCTGATATTTGCGCAATGAATGCAAAGGCTACGCAAATAACAGTTTCTATTGCAGTTTCTAATCGTTTCCCTCTAGAAGCATTAGACGAATTATTTGCAGGAATCACACATGCTTCAAATGAATATAAAGTTGACGTTATTGGTGGAGATACTACTTCGTCACAAAAAGGATTAATCATCAGCATAACCGTAATTGGCGAAGCAGATGAAGAAGAGATTGTCTATAGAAATGGCGCTAAACAAACCGACTTATTAGTAGTTACAGGTGACATTGGAGCTGCTTATATGGGACTACAAGTTTTAGAGCGTGAGAAGCAAGTTTTTCAAGTAAATCCAAACTCACAACCTGATTTAGATGCTTATACTTATTTGATTGAGCGCCAACTAAAACCAGAAGCTAGAAAAGACGTTCGTACCTTATTGCATGCCTTGGAAATAAAACCAACATCAATGATTGACATTTCAGATGGATTATCCTCGGAAATCATGCATTTATGCAAGCAGTCAAATGTAGGCTGTAATTTATACGAAGATAAACTACCACTTGACCCGCAGTTGATAAATGTATGTGAGGAATTTGATATTGATTCTACTACAGTAGCCATAAACGGTGGTGAAGATTATGAATTGCTTTTCACCATTGCCATGGAAGATTTTGAAAAAATTAAAGGAAACCCTAATTTCTCTATCATTGGCCACATGACCCAAGAAAGCGAAGGAATACATTTAATCACCAGAGCGGATACTAAAATTCCTCTAAAAGCACGTGGCTGGGACGCTATGACTGAATAAAAAACCAAAAACGGCATTTATAAATTTATAAATGCCGTTTTTTTTATACTTGTTAGATCGTTAAAATAACAATCCAATATTTCTTGCTTCACGAACTAGATCGACGTCACTTCCATCAATTACATTCAACAATTCTTTAAGATTTAACTTTCTAACTTCGATTGCATTTAAAGATATTGGTATGTATTGCGGCATCTCTTTGGCTTTTGTTCCTTTAGACAAATGAAATAAAATCTGCTTATCAAACAAATCAATTTCAATACTATGATTTTGTGACTCTAACATTTTAATAACCGATTGGCTGTAATATGTTTCGTTCTTTATCACTTTATCAAAGGCAAATAGTAGCTCATCAAATGTTAAATCATTTTTTATAACCAATCCATTCGGATTTATATTTTTTATGATTGTTTTTATCTTTAAAAACTCCGTGAACATTGTAAGTAAAATGATTTTGCAATTCGGCATATGTTCCAAAATCAATTTGGCCACATCTTCACCTGAATAAATACCCTTATCTTCATAAGGCGGCATACTTATGTCTAAAAAAGCAATATCAAAAGCTTGAGATTTTGGGTTTGTGATAACATTATATGCTGATTCACAATCCTTTGCTTCTGTTATAAAAAACTCATGATGCGTTGGATTATATCTTGTAATTGCATTCTTATATCCTTGTATAATAAACGGATGATCATCCACAATTAGTATATTACTTTTTGCAGTTGTTGGGGCAGCTGAATCGATTGTCATTTCTATGTAGGTATTTGTTTTTGTTCGATTGGAATTATAATGGTAATAATTGTACCTTCTCCTTTTTTTGATTTTATATGAAATTCTCCGTGACATTCTTTTGTTCGAGAAAGCATATTTTGAATACCTATACCTTTCTTTTTCACTGTTGCATTAAATCCTATTCCGTTATCGCTGATTATTAACGATAAATTATTATCCTTCTTTTTCAATTCAATTTTAATAGTATTGGCATTGGCATACTTATTAATATTTTGAAGCGACTCTTGCATGATACGGTACAAATTAATCTTTACCGAGTTCACTAATAACTCCCATTTTATAGTGCTATCAATATTTGAAATCAGTTTAGACGGATATGTTTTTCTTTGTTCTTCAAACAGATTGTCGACAATGGCAACGAAGTTATTAATTAATTCTGATTTTTCCCTATTTAAATCATGTGAAATTTCACGAATATCTTGTTCTATATTCTTTAACTCGGATAAGTAACCACTTCTTTGGCTGACCGCCACCTCATCTTGGAATCCATTTAGACCATCTAAATTCATACGAACACCAAACATTCTCCCTAATACACCATCATGTAGTTCCTGGGCAACTCTTCTTTTCTCTTCAACTCTATTCGTTTCTATTGTATTTTGCTGAGATATCATTAAATTATAAATATCCTCATTAGCTTTCTGTTGTTGTTGCTTATACAAAAGCACCCTATTTTTTGTTTTCTGGTCCTTAATAATATAGGTAAGCAACCCTAAAATCGCCATAAAACTAAAAGTATATACTAAATTTCTGTTTTGAATTGTTAAATCTGAATTCTCCCCTTTTATTACATCTGTTTCATACTCGATACGAGAGAATTTCTCCCCCATTCTACGCTCAGCGTTTTGTAATTCCTCATTGATATGAATATATTCCCTATTATAAACTGCTGCTTTTTTTGGCTCAATAATCGACAATTGCTTTAAAGCTACTAAAACATCCCGAGAAACATTCATTGATTTAGCTAACATTAAAGCTTCATTTGAATATTTTAATGCATTCACAGTATCCTTTTTTGACGCAAAATACTCCGACAAATGAATTTTATTGATAAATACTCCATTAGTAAATTTCAAACTATCCTTAAGTTTTAGAGATCGATAAAACAAATCTGGAAGACCCGTTGATTCATTTAGCTTAAATTTAGCATAGGCTAAATTATCCAACAGCAAAGCAAAAACATAAGGTTTTTGGATACTCAGTTTTTCTTCCTCTAAGCCTTTTTGAAAATAGCTTTTGGCTAACGCATACTTTTTAGCATTTAAATATAGAAACCCAATGTTATTATAAGAAGTAGCTCTAGATTGAAACTCAATAGGTATTACATTATCATCGATAACAGATAATGCTTTATTATGATAAGCAAGCGCATTATCAAATTCTTCTATTTCACCGTAGGTAATCCCTAACAGATTATAAGCATCATAATAAATACTATTTACTTTCTTTTCGCTTTTAATTATACGAAGTACATTAAAAACAGATTTCTCGCAACCTAAAAAATCCCCTGCTTTAAATTGTAAAGTTGCTTTATTAATTAAAACCTTAGCTAAATTCAACTTACTACCTAATTTTTCATAAATCTTTTCCGCTTTATAATAAAATAGAAATGCAGTATCAGAAACTCCTTGAGAATCATAATACTCTCCTAAATAAGTGTACGATTTTGTCATACTCAAAGTATCCTTAGCTTCTACTGATTTATTTAAAACAATTTTAACAGTTTTCCTAAAGTTTTTCCAATTATTTAAATTGTAATATCTGTTTGCAACTTTAAAAAAATTTACTCTATTTAAAGAATCATTTTCATCATTAGTTACAATATCATAAGCTTTTTGAGTATACTGTAATCTATCCTCTCGGGGTAACGCTAAATCATTAGCTAAGGTAAAATAGTTAGACAAACTATCTTGCGAAGATACCATGTCATTATTATCCTGGTTTTTTTTGGAACAACCAAAAAAAGCATACAGAAGTACAACGATTATATATAAGTTATTTTTATCTTTCAATTATCGATCATGATTTTCATCAAAAATAGTAAAATAAAACTATTACCATAAAAAAAAGGCTATCAAATAAATGATAGCCTAAATAAGTTCGAAATTATAATTTTAGAATCAGTCTAATTTCATGTTTCCACCTGCAGCATTTCCGCCAATGATATCTAATTTCATATTTCCGCCAGCAGCATTTCCGCCAATGATATCTAATTTCATGTTTCCGCCAGCAGCATTTCCGCCAATGATATCTAATTTCATATTTCCACCTGCAGCATTTCCGCCAATAATATCCAATTTCATGTTTCCACCTGCAGCATTTCCACCAATAATACTATTAGTTTCAGGAGTAGTAAAAGATGTTAGAGTCATTACTAAAGAAAACAGTCCGATTGTTAAGATAGATTTTTTCATAATTTGGGAATTTTTTATGTTATTTGTTTGTTTTTACATTTATATAACGACTTGATTTCTTTGTCATTACAATGTAAAAGTACACAAGAGCTTTCGCTTTTTCCTACAAGAAAAAGAGTAAATGGTAGGATACACTCGTTTGATAGTGAACGGTACCCAAATCTTGGTAGATGGCTGTTTTTTAAATTTCTAAGTAATTTCCATTGGAAATTTCAGAAATTATAAGGTCGATGTTAGCCTTATATGACTTCGAAAAAGGAATTTTCGTCGCATTGTTTTTGATAAAACACACGGCATTCCCTGTGTGAATCCTTGAAATATAACGCGCATTAACAATATAACTATTATGAATCCGGACAAAAGGATACGATAAGATAGCTTCAAAGTGTTTCAATGTTTTGAACGCAGTAATCATTTCGCCACCATTTAGGTGAATATCTGTAGAATTGTTGTCGGCCTGTAAATAACAAATATCTCTGGCATCAATATACCTATGATCACCATACGATTTTATACACAATATTAGAGGTTTGTCAGTCGCAATAGTCTCATGCTGCACTGCAACCGTTGGTCTCTCATCTAAAACATATGATTGAGCTATAACAGTGGCACTATCAGCGTTGAATTTATTCAACTTTAAGATTGATTTTACAAAATCGATGCGCGCCAAAGGCTTCAAAATATAATCTGTAACATTATATTGAATTGCTTCGTAGGCCAAATCCTTCTTCGAAGTGGTAACAATAATTTTAGGAATTATTTTCAAATAGCGGTGCAATTCATTGATAAGCAACAATGATAGCTTACTCTTTTTATTTGAAGGATCAATCTCGAGAAAAATTAATTGGGGAGTATGTTCTAATATAAGATTTAAACCATCATCATAACTGTTTGCCGAAGCGACGAAGGCTAGCTCCGAAAAACTATCAGCCATGGCCTTTGTTTTCAAAACACTTTCTTGATCATCATCAATAATAATGTACGAATAGTTCATTTATGGCTGTTCCTAAATTGTTAGGCGTATTATTTGCGGTATAACCCAGCTTACACTTCAAATAATAGCAAAATCTATGGTAGTTTTGGGAAACTCTTTAAGTAAAAAAATCAATTATTTTTCATTTTTTAACAAAATAAAAATACATGATTCATTGAGTATTCATGTGTGTTGTTAATATGTTGTTAACAAATGTTCATAGATTATGATGAAATGCATATAAATCCGATTAAGTACGCAATTGTCGCGACCCGAAATGACCTCATTTTAAACACTATACATATTTAACGACTAAAAAACAAAAGGCTTTCCAAATTTGGAAAGCCTTTGTATACATTATAAAGTAACTGATTACATTTTCATTAACCAATTTTTCATCGACACCTCATTTTCAATTATCGAATTCAATTCGGATATTTTAACTCGATCTTGTTTCATCGTATCACGATGACGAATCGTTACTGTTTGATCCTCTATAGTTTGATGATCTACTGTAATACAAAACGGAGTTCCCAATGCATCTTGTCTTCTATAGCGACGACCTACCGCATCTTTCTCATCATAGCCCACATTGAAATCCCATTTTAAATCTTCAACAATTTTATGGGCTATTTCAGGTAAACCATCTTTTTTAACCAATGGTAAAACTACTGCTTTTGTAGGCGCTAACACCGATGGTAGTTTCAATACTGTTCTAGTTGAACCATCTTCTAAAGTTTCTTCTTTTAAAGAAGTCGCAAAAACGGCCAAGAACATTCTGTCTAATCCAACAGATGTTTCCACTACATAAGGAACATAATTCTGATTCAATTCAGCATCAAAATATTGTAATTTTCTACCTGAGAATTTCTCGTGTGCTTTTAAATCAAAATCAGTACGAGAGTGAATTCCTTCCAATTCTTTGAATCCAAAAGGAAAATTAAACTCTATATCAGCCGCTGCATTAGCGTAATGAGCTAGTTTTTCATGGTCATGAAAACGGTAATTTTCTTTCCCTAAACCAAGAGATAAATGCCATTTCAATCGTGCTTCTTTCCAGAATTCATAATGCTTCATTTCATCTCCTGGACGTACAAAAAATTGCATTTCCATTTGTTCAAATTCACGCATACGGAAGATAAATTGTCTCGCTACAATTTCATTTCTAAAAGCTTTACCTGTTTGAGCAATCCCAAAAGGAACTTTCATTCTTCCCGATTTTTGAACATTCAAGAAATTTACAAAAATACCTTGAGCAGTTTCAGGACGCAAATACAAATCCATTGCGGTATCTGCTGATGCTCCTAATTTTGTTCCAAACATTAAATTAAACTGTCTTACTTCTGTCCAGTTACGAGAACCTGTTTCAGGACAAGCTATTTCTAACTCTTCAATTAATGCTTTTACATCTTCTAAATCTTCATTTCCTAAAGAACGACCTAAACGCTCTAGAATTTCTCTTTCCCTAGCCTTGTACTCAACAACTCTAGTGTTAGTAGATACAAATTCAGCTTCATCAAAAGAATCGCCAAAACGAACTTTTGCCTTTTCAACCTCTTTAATTGCTTTGATATTAAGCTTTTCAGCATAATCTTCAATTAAAACATCGGCTCTATATCTTCTTTTCGAATCTTTATTATCAATTAATGGGTCATTAAAGGCATCTACGTGGCCCGAAGCTTTCCAAGTTGTTGGATGCATTAATATCGAGGCATCAAGACCTACAATATTATCATTCAACTGGACCATTGCTTTCCACCAGTACTCACGGATGTTCTTTTTTAACTCTACTCCGTTTTGCGCATAATCATATACCGCACTTAAACCATCGTATATTTCGCTTGACGGAAAAATAAATCCGTACTCTTTTGCATGCGAAATTACATTCTTAAATATGTCTTCTTGTTTTGCCATACTGCAAAAATATAAAAAGTGAACTAAAAAAAAGAAAAATAGCAGAAGTTTGAAGCATTCATTTTCATATTTTTATAAATAAATTAGCAATTAAATGGTTAAATATCTTTTAAATCTATTCTTTCCTCCCGTATGCAGTGGATGCAACTCATTTTTACTGACAAATGAAAAAGTAATATGTACGTTGTGCAGACATCATATTCCTTTAACAAATCATCATTTAATTCCAGAAAATGAAGCTTTCAAAAAATTTTACGGCAGAATTCATTTAGAATATGCTTCTGCTTTTCTTTATTTTCATAAAAAAGGAATCGTTCAAGAACTTATCCATAAATTGAAATATAAAGGGCATGAAGAAATAGGAACTATTTTAGGAAACTGGTACGCAGAAGATCTAAAGGAGAATATGGCCCTAAAAACAGCAGATATTATCATCCCGGTTCCTTTGCATAAAAAGAAATTTAAAGAAAGAGGCTATAATCAGGTAACTAGTTTTGGATTAGCTCTTTCAGATGAATTAAGAATACCTTATAATGATTCTCTATTGTTTCGAACCGTTTATTCAAAAACACAATCGAAAAAAAATCTATTAGGTAGAACAGAGGGAATTGAAACCGTTTTTGATGTTTCCTTCTATGAAAAAGACCATAACAAACACTATCTTCTTGTTGACGACGTAATCACAACAGGCGCAACCTTAGAAGCCTGCTCCAGAGCTTTGTTGAAAATTCCAGGAGCAAGAATTAGTATTGTTTGTATGGCCATGGCACAGTCCTAATATTCGCATTTTAATCGAAAGCATGAAAATAACATATCCTATTTTGATTGGTATTTTAATTTAGAAAAAGAATTAGAAAATCAGGACGTAAAATGGTCGAGACAAAGCTTGAAATGAAATTTTAAACCATTCATATTTTATAATAAATTACATTTCATCTCGCTAAAAGGGCGATAATCAGAAGAAATAAGAACACTATCAATTAAATAAATGTTATAATAGCTAAATAGAATTTCCAATTCCAAAGTTAAATGTTTAAATTTGAATAAAATTTTTATAAATCATTAAACAAATATATCATGGCTTTTGAATTACCTCAATTACCTTATGCGTACGACGCATTAGAACCTCATATTGATGCACGTACGATGGAGATTCATTACACGAAGCATCATAATGCCTATACTACTAATCTTAATGCAGCAATTGCAGGTACAGATATGGAAGGCAAGACAATCGAAAACATTTTGATTAACCTTGACATGAAAAATACTGCTGTTCGTAATAACGGTGGAGGTTTTTACAATCACAATCTTTATTGGAATGTAATGACTCCAAACGGAGGCGGACTTCCAACAGGAGATTTATTAACTGCAATTGAAACTGCTTTTGGATCTTTTGAAGAATTTAAAGCAAAATTCAGCAAAGCGGGTGCTGCTCAATTTGGTTCAGGTTGGGCTTGGCTATGTGTTCATAAAGGTGGTAAACTTGATGTTTGTGGAACTCCAAATCAAGACAATCCATTAATGCCTGGAATAGGATGTGGTGGAACTCCAATCTTAGGAATGGACGTTTGGGAACATGCATATTATTTACATTACCAAAATAGAAGACCTGATTATATTGAAGCTTTCTTTAATGTAATTAACTGGACAGAAGTATCTCGAAGATTTGCATCTGAGAAATAGTAAAAAAAGGTTAGAAGTACGAGATGGAAGGATTGAAGTTAAAGTTAATTCCTAAATACTCCATCAAATATTATACAAGAAGACGGATGAACTTACTAAGTTCATCCGTCTTTTTTATTTGTTTTTATTTCTTTTACTTCCCAACTCACCTTTCTAACCTTTTCATAGGTTTATTACATAAAAAAGGCGGAATTGCTTCCACCTTTTTTGCCCCAAATCTACCATAAACTTAACCTACTAATTTTATGGTGACATAAACTTAATCCAAAAAAACACCGTCTGCAACTATTTAAGACCAACAACATATAAAAACGATAAAATGCTAAAAATTAGACTCTTACCCTCTAAATTAAGACAAATAACATACTAAATACTTCGTTTTTAATGTTAGCTACCAGAATACAATAGCGCTCT
>NZ_JASMRI010000006.1:63818-195311 GCF_041431375.1 Flavobacterium sp. Arc3
CTCGCATTTCAACTTATGAAACGCAAGGCTTTTTCTTACTTCATTTTATTCCAATAAAAAAGATGGAATTACTTCCACCTTTTTTGCCCCAAATCTACCATAAACTTAACCTACTAATTTTATGGTGATATAAACTTAATCCAAAAAAACACCGTCTGCAACTATTTAAGACCAACAACCTGTAAAAACGATAAAATACTAAAAATCAGACTTTTACCCTCTAAATTAAGACAAATAACATACTAAATACTTCGTTTTTAATGTTAGCTACCAGAATACAATAGCGCTCTTACAACTAAATCAAAAAGCCTCGCATTTCAACTTATGAAACGCAAGGCTTTTTCTTACTTCATTTTATTCCAATAAAAAAGATGGAATTACTTCCATCTTTTTTGCCCCAAATCTACCATAAACTTAACCTACTAATTTTATGGTGATATAAACTTAATCCAAAAAAATACCGTCTGCAACTATTTAAGACCAAGAACCTATAAAAACGATAAGTTGCTAATTGCTAAGTTTTTAACACGAAATTTAAGAGAAATAATATTTATATGATTTTTCACTGCTTCAAAGGTCTTTTACTTAACCTAAGAACTATACATCAGTTTAAGGGTGGAAAATCTAAATTCAATAAATATATGAATTGTACGTATTAAAATAAAAAAGCAGTGAACTCCAATTGATGAAACTCACTGCTTTTCTTCTTTCACTTTATACCAATAAAAAAGGTGGAATTGCTTCCACCTTTTTTGCCCCAAATCTACCATAAACTTAACCTACTAATTTTATGGTGACCCAAAATTAAAACAAATCAAAGATGTTGCCAAAAATTTCAGATAAACAACCTATATAAACGTTTAAATGCACTTCGCGTAATTAATATGCTCTAGCATCTTTTCCTTCATAGAAATTCATGAAAGCTCTACTCACAACTCTATTACCGCCTGGTGTAGGATAATCTCCTGTAAAATACCAATCTCCTAAATTTTTCGGACAAGCGATATGCAAATCTTCAACTGTTTGAAATATAATTTTTACTTCAGCCTTAATCTCCGGAGAACTTAACATTTCAGCAATCTTATCTGAAACCTCTTGTGGCTGGAAAGGTTCATAAATAGCCGTAACATAATTTACGACATCTTGGTCTTTATAATTTTCCTGCGCTTTGCATTTTAAATAGACTTCATCAACAATATGATATAAGTTTCTTTCTTTAAGCAATTCTAAAGCGGCTTTAAATGCTACTAAACCTTCCAGTTTAGCCATATCAATACCATAACAATCAGGGTATCTTATTTGTGGCGCAGATGAAACGACAACAATCCTTTTTGGATTCAAACGATCCATCATTTTGATGATGCTCATTTTTAATGTGGTCCCTCTTACGATACTATCGTCGATAATTACTAAATTATCGGTTGGTTTAATAACGCCATACGTCACGTCATAAACATGCGCCACTAAATCATCACGACTACTGTCTTCAGTAATAAATGTTCTAAGTTTAGCATCCTTAATCGCTACTTTCTCAGTACGAATCTTTACTGACAGTAATTCTTCTAAAGAATCCTTAGTTAAATTATCTCTATTTTCTAGAATATAATTTTTCTTTCTTTGATTTAAAAAATCCTGAGCTGCTTCTACTAAACCATAAAAAGACGTTTCAGCCGTATTCGGAATATAAGAAAAAACAGTGTTATCAGTATCTTGATCTATCGCATTTAAAACTGCAGGCAAAATTAATCTACCTAGGTTTTTTCTTTCTTGATATATTTCAGCATCACTTCCTCTAGAGAAATAGATTCTTTCAAAAGAACAGGCTTTCTTCACTGTTGGTGTTAAAATTTCCTGCATAGAAACATTTCCATTCTTTTTAATAATCAAAGCATTACCTGGCTCAATTTCCTGCACTTTTTCAAAAGGCACATTAAATACTGTTTGAATAACCGGTCTTTCTGAAGCGACAACAACTATTTCATCATCCTGATAAAAATAAGCGGGACGAATTCCTGCTGGATCTCTAAATACAAAAGCATCACCATGACCAAGAAGCCCTGCCATAGCGTAACCTCCATCTAAATTTTTTGAAGCTCTTGTTAAAATTTTAGCTACATCCAGTTTTTCCGCAATAACTGGAGACGCCTCTCTTTTAGACAAACCATTATTTTTACACTCTTGATACAAGTCGGTAACTTCATCATCAAGAAAATGACCTATTTTTTCCATTACGGTAACCGTATCTGCCATCTCTTTTGGATGCTGACCTAATTCAACTAGACTTTGAAAAAGCTCCTTTACATTAGTCATATTGAAATTTCCGGCTAATATCAGGTTTCTGTGCATCCAATTGTTCTGACGTAAGAAAGGATGAACACTCTCGATACTATTTTTTCCGAAGGTTCCGTAACGAACGTGTCCTAAAAACAATTCGCCTATGTACGGAATATTTGCTTTTTGAAGTGCTACATTATCTGCATATTCAGGATGCGTAGCCATTTCATCGTTTATTCTGTCGTTTATTTGAGCAAAAACGTCTTGGATTGGCTGAGAATGGTTCGATCGCACTCGGCTAATATATCTTTCCCCTGGCTCAACATCAAGTTTAACACTGGCAAAACCAGCACCATCTTGTCCACGGTTGTGTTGCTTTTCCATCAAGAGATACATTTTTTGTATTCCGTAGAAAGCAGTCCCGTATTTCTCTTTATAAAATTCAAGCGGTTTAAGTAGTCTAACTAAGGCTATCCCACATTCATGTTGTAAAGCATCGCTCATTGTATCGTAGTTTGTTGTGTTGTTATTTCCTAATATAAATTCTTACAAATAGTATAAAAAACTATTAATCAAAAAAGCCCCGTTTCCGAGGCTTTAAGACATTATAATTCTATATCAAATTGTGTTAAAGATTTGAATTGTTTCAATCTTGACACTACTTCCTTCTTTTCCAAGTTAATCATTCTTTCTGTTCCAAATTTCTCAACACAAAAAGAAGCTAAATTCGAGCCATAAATAATGGCATTTTTCATATTTTCGAATGACACGTTTTCGCTCTGCGTAATAAATCCTGCAAATCCACCTGCAAAAGTATCTCCAGCTCCTGTTGGATCAAAAACTTCTTCTAGTGGTAAAGCTGGCGCAAAGAAAACCTGAAGATCATGAAACAATAATGCACCATGTTCTCCTTTTTTAATTACAACATATTTAGGCCCCATAGTCTGAATTTTGGCTGCAGCTTTAACTAAAGAGTATTCTCCTGAAAGTTGTCTTGCTTCCTCATCATTAATTGTAATTACATCCACGCGTTTCATTACGTCAAGCAATTCTGGCAATGCACAGTCCATCCAAAAATTCATAGTATCTAAAACTACTAATTTGGGTTTGGTTTCCATTTGGTCCAAAACACTACTTTGTACTAAGGGGTGCAAGTTTCCTAGCATTACCACATCAGCATTTTTATAATTCTCTGGAACTTTAGGCTGAAAATCAGCTAAAACATTTAATTGTGTATCTAAAGTATCTCTAGAATTTAAATCATTATGGTAACGACCACTCCAAAAGAAAGTTTTTCCTCCTTTAACTACTTCAAGACCAGAAATGTCAATATTTCTTTCAAGAAGCAAATCCAAATATTCTTGTGGAAAATCATCCCCAACTACAGAAACTATAGCGGATTGCAAATTAAAAAAAGAAGCGGAAAGACCTATATAGGTACCGGCACCACCTAAAATCTTATCTGTTTTACCAAAAGGAGTTTCAATTGCGTCGAAAGCGACCGTTCCGACAATCAATAATTTGTTCATTTTATGAGTTTGGAATTAAGGTGCAAAGGTAGTTCATAAGTTACAATATTGCAAAGGTTCAAACTCGCAAAATTTTCATAAAACTTTTCCTTCCTCCTTCTCATAAAAAGCATCTATTGACAAGGGATTACTTTGTGTAGCCATAACAGCAAGTTCATCACATCGTTCATTCTGCGGATGATTGTTATGCCCTTTTATCCATTTAAAATCAACTTGGTGTTTTCGATAAATAATTAAAAGCCGTTTCCATAAATCAGAATTTTTTCGATCAACGAATTTCTTCTTCTCCCAGCCAAAAACCCATTTTTTAACCACTGAATCAACCACATACTTAGAATCAGAAACCACAAGAACTTTTGTATCTGGGTTCTTTAATTTCTCCAGACCAACAATCACAGCTAACAACTCCATTCTATTGTTAGTTGTTAACCTAAATCCCTCATAAAATTCTCTCTTATAGGTTTTACCCATTCTCACACTCTCCATAACTACTCCATAGCCTCCTTTACCAGGATTTCCTTTGGCAGCACCATCTGTATATATATGTACTTCGTAATTCATTATAGTTAAAATAGATTTGTGCAATATTAGAAATGAATGTTCTATTGTTTATTCCAATAATCCAGCGATCACCTGAGGGAAGAATTCCTGTTCTAATTCATGGATCTTCTCAGCTACACCTTCTGGCGTTTCGCTTCCCGTTAAGGCTACCTCTTTTTGAAAAACAACCCCTCCTTCATCATAGTTTTCATTTACATAATGAATGGTTATGCCCGTTTCTTTTTCTTTATTCTCAACAATTGCTCTATGAACATTCATTCCATACATTCCTTTTCCTCCGTATTTCGGAAGTAATGCTGGGTGTATATTTATAATCTTATTGGGATAAGAAGCGATAATATCTTGGGGAAATTTCAATAAAAAACCAGCGAGAACAATCAAATCCGGCTTAATTTCATTTATTTTTTGTAGTACTTTACCTTCAAATAGTCCTTCTTTCGAAAAAACCTCTGTTGGTATTCTATTATTTTTTGCTCGTTCAATTACCTTGGCACTTGCATTGTTTGTAAAAACTGCAACGACCGATCCAATTTCACTTAAAGCGAAATACTTTATAATATTTTCAGCATTAGTACCCGATCCGGAAGCAAAAACCACTATTTTTTTCATAATCCACCTCATTTTAATTACGCAAAAAAAGGCATAAAAATTGAAAGTAAATAGCATTACTACCTCTTTATTAAAATTTATTTTATAATTTAGTTGACACATTTATCAACTTATTCGTTGTTTTAAAATAAAGTTTTTTATTTTTGCCAACAAATTAAATTCTAAAATTAAAGATTATGTCAGACATTGCATCAAGAGTAAAAGCGATTATCGTAGACAAATTAGGTGTTGACGAAAACGAAGTTGTAACAGAAGCAAGCTTCACTAATGATTTAGGTGCTGATTCATTAGACACTGTTGAACTTATTATGGAATTCGAAAAAGAATTTGACATTCAAATTCCAGATGATCAAGCAGAAAACATTGCTACTGTTGGTCAAGCTATTTCTTATATCGAAGAAGCTAAAAAATAATAATTTAAACACCCGCTTACTTCAACGTACGCGGGTGTTATTATTTTTTAAAAAAATTAAAATCAAGATTGATTTTCAATCAAAAAAGATATTTATTGTAATACCCATGGCTCTTTTGTAATAGTAATACAGTGAAGAAAGCATGGGTTTTATTTGTTTAAAGATAACAAAATATACAAGTTATGGTATTAAAGCGAGTTGTTGTGACGGGTTTAGGTGCTCTTACTCCTATTGGAAATAATGTTCAAGAATATTGGAATGCTCTTATTAATGGCGTTAGTGGAGCTGCCCCTATAACTTATTTTGATTCTACTAAATTTAGAACTCATTTTGCATGCGAATTAAAAAACTTTAATGCTGAAGATTTTTTAGACCGTAAGGAAGCTAGAAAAATGGACCGCTATGCACAATATGCTATGGTTGCTTCAGAAGAAGCAGTTGCTGATGCTGGATTCGATTTTGAGAAATTAGATAAAGATAGAGCAGGAGTAATTTGGGGATCAGGTATAGGTGGATTGGAAACTTTTCAAATCGAAATGCTGAACTTTGCTGCCGGTGACGGTACGCCAAAATTCAATCCTTTCTTTATTCCAAAGATGATTTCCGATATTGCTTGTGGTCATATTTCAATAAAATACGGCTTTAGAGGTCCTAACTTCGCTACCGTTTCTGCTTGTGCTTCTTCTACAAATGCAATTATCGATGCATTCAACTATATTAGATTAGGACATGCAGATGTTATGGTAACCGGAGGTTCTGAAGCTGCAGTAACAATAGCAGGTATGGGTGGATTTAATGCCATGCATGCATTATCTACTAGAAATGATGATCCACAAACGGCTTCTAGACCAATGGACAAAGACAGAGATGGTTTTGTTTTAGGAGAAGGCGCAGGAGCATTAATTCTTGAAGAGTACGAACACGCAATCGCACGTGGAGCAACAATCTACTGCGAAATTGGTGGTGGTGGTATGTCTGCCGATGCTTATCATATTACAGCACCGCACCCTGATGGTTTAGGAGCGAAAAACGTAATGTTAAACTGCTTAAGAGATGCTGGATTAAAACCAACAGATGTTGACGGTGTCAATATGCACGGTACTTCAACTCCACTAGGAGATTTAGCAGAATCTAAAGCGATCGCACACGTTTTTGGCGAGCACGCCTACACAATGAATTTAAATTCAACAAAATCTATGACAGGACATCTTTTAGGTGCTGCAGGAGCTGTTGAAACTATATCCTCAATTCTTTCCATGAAATACGGAATAGTCCCACCAACAATAAATCATTTTACAGATGACGAAAATATTGACCCTAAACTAAACTTCACTTTTAATGTCGCACAAAAAAGAGAAATGAATGTTGTGATGAGCAATACGTTTGGCTTTGGTGGACATAATGCTTGTGTATTAGTTAAAAAATTAGACTTCTAATTTAAATGAGTATATTAAAAAAAATATTTACAAAATCCCGTTCTCTAAATATAGAAGACGGGATTTTTTTTGATTCTATCCAAACTATTTTAGGGTTTGCCCCTTTAAACATAGATCACTACAAGAAAGCATTTACCCACCGTTCCACTAGCAAGATGAATCCTCAAGGACACCCCATTAATTACGAACGATTAGAATTCTTGGGAGACGCTATGTTAAGTTCTGTAATAGCAGCGCACCTATTTAACGAAGCGCCGCAAGGAGACGAAGGTTACCTTACAAAAATGCGTTCTAAAATTGTCAGTAGAGAACACTTGAATGAATTAGGAAAAGATTTAAATCTAATTCAGTTTATAGAAAGCAAAGTTCCAGTGCACCATTTTGGCGAAAATATCCATGGTAATATCTTTGAATCTTTAATAGGAGCCATCTACCTCGATCGAGGCTATACTTACTGTGAAAAATTTATTCAGAAAAGAGTAATCATACCTTACGTAGACATTTCCAGATTAGAAGGAAAAGTAATTAGCTACAAAAGTCTGGTTATCGAATGGTGTCAAAAAGAGAAAAAAATATTTCATTACGACATCTATGAAGACAACGGAATAGATGGAACACGTTTCTTTGGCGTGAAATTAAGTATTGACGGTAAAGTAATTGCAAAGGCAAGAGCGACCTCAAAAAAGAAAGCAGAAGAAAAAGCATCCCAACGCACTTATTTTGCATTACAAGAAAAAATGGACAAGAAATAATATCATATTCATCAAAACTACATCGTTTTCGTTCATAAATTAACGAAATCATTACATTTTCTACTCTTTAACTTCAATAGAAATAGTATATTTACAACATTATTTTTAATGAATATGGCAATTCATAAACTCGATCTTGGCGAATTTGACGAAATAGATTATTATTTAATTGCTATACATACTTCATTGGAAGATTATCGGTTAGCCTATTTCATCAATCAAAAACTAGCTATAAAACTAGCAAAAAGTAAAGAGGAAGTACAAATAAATATAAAAGAGGGAGAAACTAATTTTGCTCGCTTTTACCATTATGATTTAGAGAATGGAATTTCTTGGAATTTGATTCAAAATAAAAACGAAGTACTCCAAGAAAAAAAGGACACTGGCCAAAATTTATTTTCAAATACAACACTGGAAATTTCCACAAAAGTGTACTTACTTCCAGAATTTAAAAAAGCAGATTATTTTTTAAAAATTGAAAACGGAGAAGACACTGTCGACGTGTCTAAAATAAAAATAATATTAAATACCATTGATTACATATCAGCAGTATATACTGTAGATACTAATCAAATAAAATCAAAAAACAATTTAATTTTTTAATACAAATGATTCCAAACAAAAAAACCAAAATTGTAGCCACACTAGGACCTGCATGTAGTACAAGAGAGATTATTAAAGATATGATTGACGCAGGTGTAAATGTGTTTAGAGTTAATTTTTCTCATGCTGATTATGCTGATGTAAAAGAAAAAATGAAAATCATTAGAGATCTTAATGATGAGTATGGGTACACTACAGCAATACTTGGTGACTTACAAGGACCAAAACTTCGCGTAGGAGTTATGAATGAAGGAGTTGTAGTACATGACGGTGATTTAATTACTTTTACAACTGCAGAAGACATTCTTGGAACAGCTCAAAAAGTGTTCATGAAATATAAAAACTTTCCAAATGATGTTAATCCTGGAGAAAGAATTTTATTAGATGACGGGAAACTAATTTTTGAAATTGTTGAAACAGACAAAAATACAGAAGTAGTTGCCAGAGTAATTCAAGGTGGAGAATTGAAATCTAAAAAAGGAGTTAATCTTCCTAACACAAAAATATCTCTTCCTGCGATGACAGAAAAAGATATCGCTGATGCTATTTTTGCTATTGAACAAAAAGTAGACTGGATTGCACTTTCTTTTGTAAAAACACCTCAAGATTTAAAAGACTTACAAAATCTTATTGCTGAACATTCTGATTATAAAATTCCAATTGTTGCCAAAATTGAAATGCCAGAAGCATTAGAAAATATAGACAAAATTGTTGCTTATTGCGATGCCTTAATGGTAGCTCGTGGTGACCTTGGAGTTGAACTTCCTGCACATGAAGTACCATTAGTTCAAAAAGAATTAATTCGTAAAGCCAAAATGGCAAGAATTCCAGTTATTGTGGCTACTCAAATGATGGAGACAATGATCACTAGCTTAACTCCTACGAGAGCCGAAGTAAATGACGTTGCCAATTCTGTAATGGATGGCGCAGATGCTGTAATGCTTTCAGGCGAAACTGCTACAGGGAATTACCCAGTACAAGTAATCGAAAAAATGACACAGATTATTAAAGCTGTTGAGGATTCTCCGTTAATCCAAGTACCTCAAAATACACCACAAATAAAAACAAAACGTTTTATCACAAAAACAATTTGTCGTCATGCTGCAATTATGGCCGATGCTATTAAAGCAAAAGCAATTTGTACTTTGACAAATAGTGGCTATACAGCATTTCAAATATCTGCTTGGAGACCATCAGCACATATTTTAGTATTTACATCAAACAAACGAATCGTTACCCAACTAAGTTTGTTATGGGGAGTAAAATCATATTACTACGATAAGATTGTAAGTACTGATGATACGGTAACCGATGTTAATGATATCGCAAAGGAAAAAGGATATGTAACTAAAGGAGATTTCCTTATCAACTTAGCTGCAATGCCTATTAAAGAAAAAGGAATGGTAAACACCATGAGAGTTTCAGAAATAGAGTAGTTAAAATCCTACCAAATCAAAAACCGTCTTGTTAGAAATTAAACAAGACGGTTTTTTTGTGCTTAATTTTATTTTAATTTATCTTTGAAAAAATAAATTTTATTTATCATGAATTTCAAATCGAAAAATCCTTTTTTAACTAATAAATCTTTTTCTGCTACATCTGCATCAGGAAAAGAACAAGTACACCATGCTACTGTTATTGATTACGACCAAGAGATGACTTTGTCTGGCACAATGAACAAGACCTTACTTTTGTTCTTATTACTTACTGCATCTGCCATGGTAATTTGGTGGATGGCTTTTAACGGCACAAACCCGATAGTACCTGCAATTGGCGGTGCTATAGCAGGATTAGCTCTTGTAGTTATCGCTGCTTTCAAACCACAATACTCTCCATATTTAGCTCCTGGATATGCCTTATTTGAAGGTTTGTTCATCGGAGGAATCTCTGCTATTTTTGAAGCTAAATATCCAGGAATTGTAATACAGGCAGTTGGCGCAACATTTGTAACATTTGCAGTATGCTTAGCACTATATGTATTCAAAATTGTAAAAGTAACAGAGCAGTTTAAATCCGTGGTTGTTGCAGCTACTCTTGCCATAGCAACATATTACCTTATCTCATGGGTTGTTTCTATGTTTACAAATTTCACTCCTGTTCACCACGGTAATTCGATGATGAGTATTGGTATTAGTGTCTTTGTAATTATTATCGCTGCGTTAAACTTGTTTTTAGACTTCGACAGAATAGAAAAAGGAGTACAAGAAAAAATGCCTAAATACATGGAGTGGTTTGGCGCGATGGGCTTGATGATTACTCTTGTATGGCTATACATTGAGTTTTTAAGATTGCTTTCTAAACTTTCTAGCAAAAACTAATTCGTGATTTTGTAAAATATACAAAAGCCCTTTTCTAAAGAAAGGGCTTTTTTTATGCAGCTTTTTCAAAAGCAATAAAGTGAGATAGGTTCCCTTTACTATTAAATACTGGAAAACCTTTAATAAGACATAAATAGGTTTCACCATTTTTATTGTAATTCAAAACCGTTTTTTCAAAAGGTTGCCTTAGTTGGATTGCTTTTCTAATCTCACTAGAAGTTGTTATACTAGATGCACTCCCTTGAAACATTTTTGGGCTTTTCCCAATTACTTCTACTTCTTTATAACCGTTCATTTTAGTAATGTTATGCGAAGCAAATACAATCGACAACTTAGCATCAGTAACAATTACTACCTCCTCCTTTAGCTTGTTTTTGAAATCCCAATCATATTCACTCCATTTACTATTACTAGCAATTAGATCCAATTTATTACAGTCAGCAAAGATCTTATTTACTTCATCCAAATATTCACGGTGAAAATCCCAAGACAAAATAGGAACTATACTTCTATCAAGAGTATCATGATGCTTCGCAAACGCACTATCGTATTGTTCAAAATCTAACATAGCCTTAATTTTTAATCAAATATAATTTTAAATGAAAAAAGAAAATAATTTTCTCCGTCATTTAACTTTTGTTGAAGCCGATCAAGCATGAATTAAAAAGAAAACTTCAGCTGCACGACCACAGCTTTCTTTAATTCTGTATTTAAATTATTCAAGGATATCCCAAGCAAACGAACTGAATCTTTCATGCGTTCCTGATACAAAAGCTCTTTTACCGTTTCTAAAATCAATCCTTTGTCTGAAATAAAATAAGGCAACGTTTTACTTCTGGTTTGCTGTGTAAAATCACTGTACTTTATTTTTAAGGTAACAGTTTTGCCAGAGATATTGTGTTTTTTAAGTCTTTTCTCTAATGTACTTGCAATATTTTCCAATTGCTCCATCATAAATATCTCAGACGAAAGATTAACATCAAAAGTGTGCTCTGCAGCGACTGATTTCGTAATTCGATCTGACTTAACTTCGCTGTTATGAATTCCCCTTACGACATTGAAATAGAAACCCCCTGATTTTCCAAAATGTTTTTCCAGAAACTCCAATGACTTACTTTTTAACTCAACACCACTAAATATCCCTAATTGATACATCTTTTCAGTTGTCACTTTCCCAACACCATAAAATTTTCGAATGGGTAATTCCTCTAAAAACGCGATTACATCCTCTGGATTTACTGTTTTTTGCCCATTCGGTTTGTTGTAATCACTAGCGATTTTAGCTACAAACTTGTTGACTGATATTCCTGCCGAAGCTGTTAAACCCACTTCACTAAAAATACGCAATCTAATTTCTTCCGCCAACAGACTCGCACTAGCGATTCCCTTTTTATTTTGGGTAACATCTAGGTACGCTTCATCAAGCGAAAGCGGCTCCACTAAATCAGTATACTCTCTAAAAATCTTATGAATCTTGCTCGAAATCTCTTTATACCTATCGAATCGCGGACTGACAAAAATAAGTTCAGGACAATTTTTCTTGGCCATAACCCCACTAACAGCACTTCTTACTCCGAATTTTCGTGCCTCATAACTTGCCGCCGCAACGACACCACGATTTTCAGAACCACCCACAGCAACGGGCTTCCCACGCAATGAAGGATTATCCATTTGCTCCACAGAGGCATAGAAAGCATCCATGTCGATGTGTATGATTTTTCTATTTGGAATACTTTCTGACATGATACAAATTTAAATAGCTTTTCTATGAAAACATTCTATTGCAGCATAAATATTTGATACATTTGGACTATTGGAGACCCTCACAAAATATTGAAAGCGACAGCATCCCCTTTATTTTTTTATCAAAATCTAATTTTTTTAGATTAAAAAATAAAAACACAGCACCTAAAACTGAAATAGACACTTTACATTAAAGCCAAATACAATTTAACATGATCGAAATAGAAAGAAAATTTTTAGTTACGTCAGATGCTTATAAAAAAGAAGCTTTTTCTCAAAACCGAATTAAACAGGGTTATTTAAGCTCCGTTTCGGAACGAACGGTTAGAATTCGAACTAAAGGAGACAAGGCCTACATAACGATAAAAGGAGTGTCAAATGAGACAGGCATGTCCCGTTTTGAGTGGGAAAAAGAAATCCCCGTAGACGAAGCCGAAAACCTATTGTTACTATGTCAAAAAGGAGTTATTGATAAAACTCGCTTTGAAGTAAAAATAGGAAAGCATATCTATGAAGTAGACGAATTTTATGGCGAAAACAAAGGATTAATTGTCGCCGAAATTGAGCTTAAATATGAAAGTGAACCGTTTGAAAAACCAAATTGGCTAGGACAGGAAGTGACTAATGACAATCGATATTACAATTCAAATTTAAGCATCAATCCATTTACAAATTGGGACTAATTAATCTTTAAAAACCTCAATCGTAACAGTCATAACTCCAATACCTTTATTTTTTGCTATTTCCATAAAAGCCTTTTTTGAAAGATCAATTTCTCTCGATTTTACAAAAGGACCTCTATCTGTAACCTCTACAATAACTGATTGTCCATTCACCTGATTCGTAACTTTTAATTTAGTTCCAAACGGGAATTTTTTATGAGCTGCAGTATATTTATTCTTGTCAAATAAAACACCACTAGCTGTTCTTTTTCCGTGAAATTTATCAGCATAATAAGAGGCGTGCGCATCTTTTTTGTACAATACTAACTCCCCCATCTTGTCTTCTACCGTGTCTTTTTTAATTTCTTGTACTTGCGGAAGAACTAGGACTTTTGTCTTTTTGACAGTGTCTTTGGGTGCCACTAAAGACTTTTGAATAACAGATTTCTGAATTGGCGTTTTTTGATTATTTATAATTTGCCCTTGACTACTAACCAATGCAACCACGGCAAATAGAAAGAGGACTGTTATTGATTTTCTCATTATTAACTTTTTAGTTCGACTCTGTTTAAACAAAAACCATACCTTGATAAAAAAAGTCCTATAAATAGGACTTTTTTTGTTTTTTTTATAACCACATTGACCATGGAATTCTACTCAAAATAAGCAATAATCCAATTCCGTAAAAAATAGAAAAAGTTTTAAATTTAGATTCACTTGTTATTAATTTTTTATGTTTAGACCACCCTATCGTGATTAATGTAATAGCAATAATATTAATTAGAGGATGCTCTAAAGAAGTCAAGCGCAATGCTTTATCAGACATTTGTCCCAATGAAGCAAAACCAAGAGGAGAAACAAAATACAAAATCAATCCAATTAATAGTTGAGTATGCGTTCCTATCAATCCAAAGATTGCAATCTTTCTATCCCTAGCGGTAAATTCTTTTTTGGAAAACATTCCAACAAAAGCATTAACAACTGCAACAACTAATAACACTAGAGCAATATAAGCCCAACCAGAATGAAATTCTCTTAAAAATTCGTACATATAATTTATTTTTTGAAATTCAAATATAAACAAAAAAGGCCAAAAAAAACCCTCATTTCTAATTGAAATGAGGGTTTTTTAAAGTTAACAGAACTTAGTTAAAAGTATAACGAGCTCCTGTTTGTATTTGCCATCTTGATGAATTAAGACCAACGTCATCAATTTGGTTAATATTGTTAGCTATTTTAGGATCATAACTAAATGTAGGTGTAGTTGTTCCAGTTAAGAATCCTTCTTGTTTAAGCAATTGAACTTGGTCAAAACTTGTGAAATATCTTTTACCCCAATTTTTATTCAAAAGGTTTGTGAAGTTAAAAATATCAGCTGTGAATTCCAATGTATGTTTCTTTTTTCCTGATGTGATAATAAATTCTTGTGCAAATTTTAAATCTACAACGTGTGTCGTTTTCAAACGATCACCATTACGCTCTGCATAAGTTCCTTTTCTATCTCTCAAATATTTATTCCCTTCAATGAAAGTACTAAGAGCATCCCATTGTGCTTGAGGTGTCAATGTGTTTGAAGCAGTAGATACTAGGTTAATTTCACTTTGAGAAGCAGGAACGTAAATCAATGCTGAATTAGAAAACGTATCTTGTAACAAACGACCTGAATCATTATACACATAACTTATTGGAGTTCCTGCAGCTCCTTCATAGAAGAACCCTAATCTAGTTTTAGTAAATTTACTCCATTTGAATGTTGCATTACCATTAGAAATAATTCTTCTTCCTTGATCAAAATCAGATCTAGAAAGTGCTAAAGAATTTGCACCATTCACAGTTTCAGTATTATTCCACTGAGAACTGTTTTGAGAAGAAGTCGCGTCTAATAAAACTGTTGATTTTCCATAAGAGTAAGTCCCAGAAATATTAGCATCAATAAAATCAGATTTGAAATTCTTAGTCAATGTAAAAGAGATATTATGCGCTTTACCTTCATCTGTATTTGAAGCTAAATAAATACCTAAATAAGTAGGGTCTACTCTAGTATTTCCATTGTAACGTGGTCTATTATCAGCACCAGATAAATTACTTGAAGCCGCTTTGATATTTAAATTCTCATAAGTAATCGCACTAATATTATCGTTATAAGTGATTTCAGATGTGAATACAAAACCAAATGGTAATTTTTGATCAACTGCAAAACTCGCTTTAAATACCTGAGGTAATTTAAAATCTTTAGCAAATAAATCTATATTTCCACCTTTTCCTCCAGAACCTGGACGTGGGTATGAAGCAGGAAGTGGTGCAATTTGACTAGCAACACTAGGATTTGGATTAAAAACTGGTGTTTGAGTAGCATTAGTAATAGAAATAGCTCCTTGAGAAATACCATTGTTATTATACGTTCCACCTGGCCATACTAATGGTAATCTAGAAGTAAAAATCCCTAATCCACCTCTAAACTGAGTTGATTTTTTACCATTAACGTCATAATTAAAACCTAAACGTGGTGCGATATGAGCTGTGTTAGATATACCTTGCCCTACACGTGCTCCTTGTAAATCTTTACCAGCAGCTTGTAATAGACCAGCTGTTCTATTATTAAAATCATCATTAGCTAAACCATCTTCCCAAACAGGAACATCTACTCTAACTCCGTATGAAAGTTTGAAATTGTCGCTTAATCTCATTTCATTTTGAATATAAAATCCAAATTGTTTTGTACCAAATTCTGCAGCTCCTAAAGACGCATCACCTTCACCACCAATTAAAGAGTAGTTCATTTGAAATCTGTTCGGTCTTTTACCTAGCAAGAAATCATCTAAGGTATTGTATCTGTATGCGCCAAAATTATTACCAAAAAACACATTACGTGAAGACGAAAATTCATTATGAGTACCAATAGTAATCGTACTTATTCCTGCATTAATTTCAAAATTATCAGTAATTGTCAATACTTTTTGACTTAAAAAATTTGCCGTAGAAAAACCTTCTGCACCAAAATAAATACTAGCTGAAGACCCATCAAAGATTTGAACAGTTGGGAAAGCATCTCCTGATGCATTTCTGTCATCAATTACCTTTGTATACGCAAGTACTAAACTATTTGAAAATTTATTTCCAAATCTTGAGTTTAACTCTAAAGCAGTTGAATTAGTAGTTGAATTAAACAACTGACTACCATTGATAAAGCTTATTGCAGAAGCAGAAGATCTACTTGGTGAAAAGTTTTCTGCTTTTACATAACTATGTTTTAAAGATAGTTTATGATTATCATTGATGTTCCAATCTATCTTTCCAATCAATTTATCACTTACAAGAGTTCTTACGTTGTTCTCAAAAGAACCTGGATCGTATCCGTAAGAAGCAAGTTTAGTTCTTAACTCTCCTAATCTACTTGCCGAAAGACCCGTATAATTAGCTATATCAAATGGTTGAGGAGTTTCATTATCTTGTTTTTCATAGTTAATGAAATAAAACAATTTATCTTTTACAATAGAACCACCAGCTCTTACTCCGTAAGTTTTTGCCGAAAAATCAGCTAATTTCGTTCTTGGATTTGATCCAGCCAAAGAAGGAGGTGTTTTTGCTACTAAGTCTTGATTTCTATTTAAATAATAAGCTGAACCTTCAAAATTATTAGTTCCTGAACGAGTAATCGCACTAATAGCCCCACCTGCAAAACCAGACAATTTCACATCATAAGGAGCAACACTCACTTGAAATTGTTCAATTGCATCTACTGATATCGGGCTAACCCCAGTTTGTCCACCATTTGTTCCATTAGCAGCTAAACCGAAAACATCGTTACTTACTGCTCCATCGATATAAATAGCATTGAATCTATTATTTTGACCACCTATTGAAAGAACATCATCACCACGTAATTGAGCTTGTGGAGTTAATCTAGCAAAATCTGCTATATTTCTCGAAAGTGAAGGTAATGATTTAATTTTATCTGAATCAATTACTGTTTGAGCACCTGTCCTTTTTGAATTAAATGTATTATTCTTAGTACCCTTAACGACAACTTCCTTAAGTTCGCTCGCTTCATCTACTAAAACAATTTTGAAGTTTTTTGACTCTCCTAATTGAAGGAAAACATTATTTTCTTCAAACGTTCTAAATCCTACAAAAGTAACAACCACTTTATAAGGGCCTCCAACTCTCATGTTAGAAATTCTAAAATTACCGTTAATATCAGTCGTAGCTGTATAACGAGTTCCTGAAGACACATGAGTCGCGAGAACTGATGCTCCAGGCAAAGATTCTGACTCATTGTCGTAAACTACCCCATTAATAGAAGAAGTTGTATTACCCTGAGCATAAATACTAGTCCCCGCACCTACAAATGCAACCAGTATTAAAAATAACTTCAATAATTTTTTCATAATTTTTAGATTAAAAATTTTTGGCAAAAATCTAACATTTTTGGCAAACTAATGTTAATTAATTGTTAATAAAAAGACACTGATTGGTTCTTTTTAACATAATTTTGGATTTTTATCTGCTTTATGGCTGTTTCCGAACTTATTTTAAATATTCGTTACTTAAAATGTTAAAAAACAACGATTTTATGGGTCAAATAAAAAATACACCAAAATCAAAAAATCAAGAATGCCCATAAAATAGAAAAAACCTTGATGTATCTTAAAATCATGGCTTAAAAAACGTCTCTTCACTTCTTATAATCAATTTCTTCTCCTATTTCTTTTAAATATTCAAAATTCATAAAACAAAAAAAGCAGATGATTTCTCATCTGCTTTTTAAATAATTATTTCCAAAATTATTCTAAATCAAATTCTAGATAATTTTTTTGTGAACTACTAGAAATTGAAACGCATAGAAGCATTCCAAGTTGTTCCAAAACCATAATACCCTTTGTTATTAGCATTAAGACCATTGATTGTAACATCACCCGCATTAGTAGCAATGTTTGTAGTCAATTCAGAAACATAAATTTCATTGAATAAATTGTTAATATTTATTCTAAAAACCACTGATCTCTTTTTATCTTTTCCTGTTAGCATTTTATAAGAAAGTCCTGCATCAACTAAGTCATAACTTGGTAATTCCACATTATTTTTAACTGACCCAACGTTTGCATATAATTTTTCATAATTTCTCCAGTCAGCATCAATAGAAAAACGAGTTGCGATTTCATATTTAAATCCTAATCCTAGAGTAACCTGTGCAGCATCACCTACTTTACCTCCATCAACATCTACTTTAGAGCTGCTAAGTATATTTCTATCTGAATCTCTTACCGTTTTTACAGCATCTCCTACATAATGATAATCTCCAACAGAAGCAAAACCACTAATATCTAATCTAGAGAATGGCTTAGCAACGAAATCTAACTCTAACCCAGAGTGAAGTTGTTCTACTCCCTCATTAGTTGTGTATTGTAAATCATTATCAACTTCATTAGAACTTGTAGTAACTCTATCTTTCCAAGAAGTTCTATAGGCATTAACACTACCGCTTAAAAATTTTGATTTAAAGCTGTAACCTGCTTCTAAACCTACCACTTTTTCGTTTTTAGTTAATGGGTTTACTTCATTTCCGTAATTAAGATATATATTATCATGGTAAGGTTGACGAGAATAATAACCTGCATTTACATAAAATGAACCGTTACCACCTATTTTGTAACTACCACCAGCCTTAACATTATATCCTACATTGTTAACCTTTTCTGATTTTGCATCTGCAGGAAGGTAAGCATATCTATCAAATCTTTCGTGAGATTGGTTTGAAACCGCTCCTTGGAAAAATGCAGAAACATTGTCTTTTGCATATTCTATTTGAGAAAAGAAACCTCCATAAGAAATAGTTTCATCATAATCCCAAGAATATCTATTCTCAACAGAAGCTGTATTTGATAAAACTGCCCAAGCATTATTTGTGTTAGTCTCGTATATTTTATTATTAGGAATATTTACATTGTATTTATCTAAATAATAGTCAGCTCCTAATAAATTTGTAAGTTGTCTGAAGTGAGTTCCTTTGTAGGTTCTTAAATCAAGCCCCATATTAAAGTCGATATCCTCAGTTAATTCTGTTTTAAAATTAGTTACTAAACCATACCAAGCGTGATTGTTAACTGAGTTACGCAATGCACCAGTTGCAGCTCCAGTTGTGCTAGCTAGATTTGCAGCTACAGTAGCATCAAAATCAACATTATCAGTAGCTGTTCTTTTTATTGAACCAACAGTACCTACACTACCACCTCTTCCCCATGAAGCATAAAGAACAGTAGATAAACTTGATTTATCACTAATATTAAAATCCCAGTTTAAGTTAGCAACTGGTTTATGGTAATAATTTCCAACCGCTGAAAGATATTCTCCGTTTAGAGTTCCCCAGTTATTATTGTATTTTCTACCATACTTTTCAAAATCACTTAACTTTTTACCATAATTTTGATCATGTGTTTGTGGCGCTCCAGTTAAAATGAAGTTAAAGCTATGTTTGTCATTTGCTTTATACCCTATAGAGATAAAATAGTTTTGTCCCTGACCTTTAGTTCCATCATTGTAACCATCACCTTGCCAATGAGAAAACAAAACACTTGTTCCCCATCCGCTTTTACTCATACCAGTGTTATAAGCAATTGTAGATTTAAAATAGTTGTCATTTGCTTGACCAAATGAAGCAAAACCACCTTGTTTTTTATCAGTAGCCTTTGTAACGAAGTTTACTGTTCCTCCTACAGAGGATATTGCTAATTTAGAAGAACCTAATCCTCTTTGAATTTGAATTATATTTGCGATATCAGACATTCCTGACCAGTTAGACCAGTACATTCTCCCATCTTCCATTCCATTAATAGGCTGACCATTTAATAAGAAAGCAGTATTGTCTTGAGCAAAACCACGTACACTAATTCTTGAATCTCCATATCCACCAGCTTGACCAGCAACATATACAGAAGGTGTATTTACAAGAGCCTGAATTACATCAGATGAACCAATTTTAGCCTGAATTTCTTCAGCTTTAATAGTAGAAACAGCAATTGCCGTTTTTCTACCTTTTGCTAAATCGATAATTCCTCTACCTACAACAACAATTTCACTTAATTCATTAGAATTTGAAGTTAAAACGATAGTTCCTAAGTTTTTTGTAGTTCCTTCTGCAACACTAAACTTAACAGTTTTAGGTTCGAAGCCTAAAAAAGAAATAACTAATTCTCCAGAGTTAACAGTTGTGTTAATTGAGAATTTACCATCAAAATCTGCAGAAACGCCAGTTTTAGTTCCTTTGATTGCAACATTTGCACCAGGTAATGAGCCTTGTCCGTCAGTAATAGTTCCAGTAATTTTCCCTTGAGAAAATGCCGTTGTAACCATTAAAAACAGTAATCCAGAGAGTAACCAATTTTTCATTGTCTTCATTTTTTGTTTTTTATTAATTGCTGCGAAATTATAACAATTTTAACTAAAAGAGTTAAGACAATGTTAACAAATCCTGATATCGCACCTACTAGAATTTATTAAATTAATATTTTTTCCTTAAAAATAGGTTAATTAATAAATTTTAACATCTATAATTGTTAATATACTTGTTTAAATACAAAAAAAATACAAATTCCCGAAAAATGACAAAAGACTGATTTTTCTTTAAAATCAATCTTTTCTATTACACCAAAAATCGACACATTTGCTCAAAAAAAAAACTTCAATAAACAGAATTAACCGTCCTAAGCTTCATACTTCTCTCAAACCAAAATTGATGTTTATTTCGACTTATGAATTCCCCCCGAAAATGTGTGTTTCTAAAGACCGGCATGATGCAACCGCATTTTTAACACTTTACAATCATTGTTAAACAAATAAAAAGATCTAATACAAGCAGTAACCTTATAGCAAAGAAAAAGCCCTTGTTAATTAAAACAAGGACTTTCCATCATATCGGCTTTAGTAAACTATTCTAAGAATCCATAATAGCGAATCTTTACTTTAACATCTCAATTTTATTTATTCTTCAAATAGTAATCTAAAAGGAATGCAGTCGAACTATCATGACCTTTTATTTCTTTCGAATTAAGTTCTTCTAAAATAGAATTCGCTAATTGTTTTCCTAGCTCCACTCCCCATTGATCAAAACTAAATATATTCCAAATAACTCCTTGCACAAAAATCTTGTGTTCGTATAGTGCAATTAAAGATCCTAATGACTTTGGCGTCAATTTTTCAATTAGAATGGTATTAGTAGGCTTATTACCTGCAAAAACTTTAAAAGGCAGTAAGAATTTTGCTCGCTCAGCGTCTAGTCCTTGCTTATCGAATTCAGCCTGTACCTTTTCTGCGGTTTTACCCTGCATTAAAGCTTCCGTTTGTGCAAAGTAATTAGACATCAGTTTATCATGGTGGTCTTCGTCACCATACAATGGTTTTACAAATCCAATGAAATCTGAAGGGATTAACTTCGTTCCTTGATGAATTAATTGAAAAAAAGCATGTTGCGCATTAGTCCCCGGTTCTCCCCAAATAATAGTTCCAGTCTCATAATTAACAGGATTTCCGTCTCTACCTACACTTTTACCATTACTTTCCATTGTCCCCTGTTGTAAATAAGGAGCCAGTTTTTGAAGATATTGTGTGTAAGGAATCAAAGCTTCGCTTTCAGCCCCAAAGAAGTTATTATACCAGATACTCAATAAAGCCAGTACAACCGGCATATTTTGATCAAAATCAGCACTGTTAAAATGGTCGTCCATTTCATTTGCACCACTTAACAATTCATCAAAATTATCAAAGCCTACTGCCAAACTGATCGTTAACCCAACGGCGCTCCACAATGAAAAACGACCACCAACCCAGTCCCACATCGGGAATACATTGTCTGGATTAATTCCAAATTCAGTTACTTTTTGAATATTAGTAGACACAGCCACAAAATGTTTGGCTATATCCTCTTGAGTTGTTCCAAATTCCTTAGATAAAAACCACTCTTTGATTGTTTCGGAATTTGTTAATGTTTCTTGGGTTGTAAATGTTTTAGAAACAACAACAAAAAGAGTCGTTTCCGGATTTAGTCTTTTTACGATTTCATTTACATGATCTCCATCTATATTTGAAACAAAATGAACATTTAACTGATTTTTATAAAACTGCAATGCTTCAACAACCATAGCCGGACCTAAATCAGAACCTCCAATACCTATATTTACAATATCAGTAAAAGGTTTCCCACTATATCCCGTTCTTCCTCCTGCAATTATTTCATTTGTAAAAGCTTTTATCTTTCTTTTTACATCATAAATTTCAGGAATTACATTTTCCCCATTTACATTTACTACTGCTGATTCTTTTGCCCTTAAGGCAGTATGAAGTACCGCTCTGTTTTCGGTTTGATTAATGATCTCTCCGCTAAAGTAATCTAAAATCGCCTTTTTCAAACCTACTTCATTTGCCAATTCCAGCAAAAGATCAATGGTTTCTTGATTGATAATATTCTTTGAATAGTCTATTAAAAAATTATTCCATTTCAGGTTAAACTTTGCTGTCCTAGTAACGTCCACCTGAAACATCTCTTGCATAGTAGCATTTTGCATTTCATCAAAGTGCTTTTTCAGTTTTTTCCAGGATTCTGTGTGTGTGGGGTTTATTGTGTTTAAGGCCATTTTTATTTAATTCAAGTATTAGTTCTATTTTGACAAAAATACTGAAATTAGTTTTAATTGATTAACCCTTTTAATTTTTATCACAATTTAAGAGAAATCAAAAAAAAATTAATTGCCAAAAAAGAAGGGAGCGCAATTATCTATAGTAAATAATTGCGCTCCCTAATAAATCAACCTTTTGATTTATAAATTCCCAATACTGTCTAACTCAAATTTTAATGGCTCAATAGTCTTTAAATAACGGGCTCTATTTGCACTGTTCATTGGTTCTCCTCCTGGTAACTTCAACTTTAAGGCATCTACCTGTTTTCCGTTTTTCCAGAAGCGATAACAAACATGAGGTCCTGTTGCCAAACCCGTACTCCCAACTCTACCAATAACATCTCCTTGATTGACATGTTGACCACGTCGAACCAAAATTTTTGACATGTGTAAATATTGAGTAGAATAGGTACCATTGTGTTTTACCTTCACATAATTACCATTTCCTGCAGTATACCCAGTTCTTTCGACTGTTCCTGAAGCAGTGGTTGTAATTGGCGTACCCGTTGGAGCAGCATAATCAGTTCCTTTATGTGCTTTCCACCTGTGTTGCACTGGATGATATCTATTCATTGTAAACCGCGAAGTCAATCTACTGAATTTAATAGGTGTTTTAAGAAAGAAATTCTTTAACGTTTTTCCGTCCTCATCGTAATACCCCACTTTTCCTGAAGCAGGATTTTGAACATAAGGGAAGGCATAAATGATTTTGCCTTTGTATTCAAAAAAAGAAGCTTCCAGATTCTCTACTCCATCATAAATTGAATCATTTATGAATCTTTCCGTAAAACTAAGAGCAAACCGGTCCCCCTTCTTTAATTTAAAAAAATCAATAGACCATGAATATATTTTTGTGATTCTACTCGCTAAAGCTGCCTCTACTCCGGCATTCCCTAAAGTTTCAGATAATGATCCTTTTAGAACACCACCTATAGTCCGTCTTCTGATAGTAATAGGTCTTATTTTCTTATGAGCTACGACTGTGCTATCTCTAAAATCAAAAATATAATAGCTCAAAGCATCTGGTTGATATACAAAAACCTCTAACTTATTTGTTTTGTCTTTTGACCTAAGCATCGTGTATGCTCTGTTAGGCTTAATGTAACGAACATTAAAAGTATCCCTCACACTGTTTACAATCTCAAACATTTTTCGGTTCCCAATGTTCTGTTTGCTTATAATTGTACCAAAAGTATCTCCTCTTTTGATGGTGTCGTGAACGACATTGAATTCAGAATAATTAAACCCAAAATCAGAATCTTCTGCTATTGGTTTAACGGTCTTAATTTTACTTTGTATTTCTGGTTTATTATTGGATTTATTGCAGGATAGTATTACTGTCAATACTATAAAAATTATTACTACTTGCTTCAAACCGTATTTTATTTTTTTAATTTAACTTAAATTTCTACACCCCAGTTCGCTAATTCATCAGCGCTCCATAACTCCGGAAAAAATATCCTTCGCTGGTATTTTGGGTGCATGTATTTCTTCCAGTCACTTCCTCCGGTTGCTTCGCCAGTACCTTTTCCGCTTTGATCAATGTACTTTATAGCCACATTAAGATGTTGCATCACCCAGGTAATATTTACCGTATGATCAAAATGACGCATTGCTTTTACTAACTCAGGGTTTTTCTGGTCACCATCTGGAAGTTGCTTGAATTTCTGCCAGATATTAATAGTGTTATACTCCTCCATGTAATCTAAAAATGAATTTTTGTATTTTCTTTCAAATTCTTCTAACAAGTAGGACTTCTTACCAGTTGCGTAGTCTTTGCCCGCTGCTTGCCAATATAAATGTTCAAAAGCATGTTCGTAAGGCGTATTTCGATCGATAGTCCCTCTGTACCTATTATCGATAAGATTAATCAAATCTGTAGAAGAAAATTCAATCAAACGGTACTGAGCGCTTTGAAAACCACTTGCAGGCGTCAAAGTGTTTCTGAACTTCATATATTGTTCTACTTCCATCCCATTTTCCATAATACTGAAAGAGGTAGTAAGCATGTCAAAATAACGGCTGACTCTCATTAACCTTTCTGTAAAAAAATCTGTTTTGATATTTTCAGCATAGGAAATTTGATTCATCTCCCAAAGAATCATCTTAAATATCAATTCGTTGACCTGATGATACATGATAAAAACCATTTCATCTGGAAGAGTTGTCCTTTGTGTTTGTATATTTAACAAGGCATCGGTCTGGATGTAATCCCAATAGGTAATTGGTTTAGACCAAAGTAACCCTTCTAAGTGCGTTTCTGTTTTTTGGTCTATGGATGCATACTTTTGCTCAATTTCGTTTAAAATAGCTTCTGCATTCTCACTAATTTTCATTATCTTTTTATTTTAAATGGATTGTTTAGTCCTTTAAATGCATCCAAGTCTGCTTTTATTGACCCCACTGCTAAGTCCGCTTTTATTCGAATAGGCAATCTATTATTATCGTCTGAAATCCAGACTGTTAGACTCTCTTGTTCTTTAAAAACACGACCTGATTGCACCATAGGTTTAAAGATCATAGATGACACAACGCCAAATTTAGTTGTAATATCTTCACGACCTACAAACTTTAACTTAAATTTTGTGGTTTCATCATCAATAAACATATTGATAACAATCGACTCCCCTGGATTAATTTTATCAATATTAGGGTAATTTCTCAAATAGTAGAACGCCGATAAAATGTCTTGAGTATTTTTTGGAGTAACAAAAGTTTTTTCGTTTCTATTTTTATAATCTTTTACCAAAACATTATTAGCTGACTGATTAAAAAACCCTTCTTGACTTTTAATGTATCCTCCTTCATTAATCTTCCTTACATACTGCAGCGGATTACCGGATTCCTTATCGATATAGCTTTCATACAAGTCGTCCACTTTGAAAAAAAAGCGGGACATCCCTGTTGTATAACCTTTACCAATAACATGGAACGTTTTCTTATTGTTTACCACTGCGTCCTTGACCTCCAGCGTAGCATATCCTGCATTTACAAAACCATAATGGATTCGGAATTTAAACCATTCACCCACATCGTAAGCATCATCTTTAGGAGAGTCAAAACTTACGGTTAATATCAATAATAAGAATAGTATAAATTTTTTCATAACGTACTTTGTCTATTTATTGATTCGACTTGCAAATTTTGTTCCAAATATATCAAAACAAAAAAACTCAGTCAAATAATGACTGAGTTTTTATGCTATTAACTAACCAAAAAACTATAAATTATGAAATTTATATCAATACGGAAGGAAACCACCCCTTCCATTTTGCGAGTGCAAAGGTATACAACAAAACCACATTTTTTATCAAAAAATAAAGTTTAACATATCATTCACAAAATTACAGCTATTTCGATAGTTATTTTTTCACATAATGCAAAAAAAACGCATTTCTACAGCGTTCCTCGCAATGCTTGCTCGCGCTCTATAGACTCGAACAAAGCTTTAAAGTTACCCGCCCCAAAGCCTTTAGCACCCATTCTTTGAATAATTTCAAAAAACAAAGTAGGTCTGTCTTGTACTGGTTTTGTGAAGATTTGTAATAAATACCCTTCTTCATCTGCGTCTACCATAATAGCCAACTTTTCTATTTCATTTAAATCCTCTTTCATCATTTTCATGTGGTCTCCCAATCGTTCTGGAATTGCCTGATAATAAGTATGAGGAGGAGCCGACAGAAATTCCACACCTCTAGCTTTCAACTGACTTACTGTTTTAATAATATCATCGGTTGCGATTGCTATATGCTGTATTCCGGGTCCGCCGTAAAAATCAAGATATTCCTCGATTTGTGATTTTTTCTTCCCTTCTGCAGGCTCATTGATGGGGAACTTAATACGACCGTTTCCATTAGACATAACCTTACTCATTAAGGCTGAATATTCTGTATTAATTTGTTTATCATCAAAAGAAAGGAAATTTACAAACCCCATCACATCTTCATAGAACTTAACCCAAGTATTCATTTCATTCCAACCTACATTCCCTACCATGTGGTCAATGTATTTCAATCCGGTAGGTTCTGGGTTGTAATCTGATTTCCATTCTTTATATCCCGGCAAGAAAACACCTTTGTAATTTTTACGCTCCACAAAAATATGAACGGTTTCGCCATAGGTGTAAATCCCAGAACGCACTACTTCACCAAATTCATCTTTTTCAACTGTAGGCTCCATAAAAGAACGAGCGCCACGTTTCATTGTTTCTTCGTAAGCACTAGTTGCATCTTCTACCCAAAGAGCCGCTACTTTCACTCCGTCGCCATGCTTTCTTAAATGCTCATGAATAGGAGAATCTTGAGTTAAAGGTGTCGTCAGAACGATACGTATCTTATCTTGTTTCAACACATAAGAAGTTCGATCTCTTACTCCAGTCTCTAAGCCTGCATAAGCCAATGATTGGTATCCAAAAGCCGTTTTATAATAATGTGCTGATTGTTTTGCGTTTCCTACATAGAATTCTACATAATCAGTTCCCAATAAAGGAAGGAAATCTTGCGCTCCTTCAAATATTTTTTCTAATCCGTATTCTACTGATTTTACTTCTTTTGCCATTTTACTTATTTTTTATAATTCGGTTTTTTATCATTACCGAAAATGTTATTGATTGTTCCAAAGCCTAGCCCTGATGGAAGCAGCATCCTTTGTGTTTTTTCTTTAAAAACAGAAAGATATCGCGTACAGCAGGAAAAAGCTCCTTATATAACTTGATATACTAAGTGAGATTAGTTTGTCACGTTACTCGTAACGACTTACTCAACCCAAGATTTGTAATATTGACCATCGTCGATTCCCATGGCTTCTTCTGTTACCATAAGTGTTCTAAAAGTATCTACCATTACCGCCAACTCGTGCGTTTCCTTATGTCCAATACTACGTTCCATAGCTCCAGGAGCTGGTCCGTGCGGAATCCCTTTTGGGTGCAATGTAATATGACCTTGTTCGATATTATTTCTACTCATAAAATCACCGTCAACGTAATACAAAACCTCATCACTATCTACGTTACTATGATTGTAGGGAGCAGGAATTGCTTTTGGATGGTAATCGTACAACCTTGGTACAAATGAACATATCACAAAAGTAGATGTTTCAAATGTTTGGTGTACTGGTGGCGGTTGATGAACGCGTCCTGTTATAGGTTCGAAATTATGAATGCTGAATCCGTATGGAAAATTGTAGCCATCCCAACCCACTACATCAAAAGGATGCGTGGCATAAACCACTTCATGCATCATTCCTTCTTTTTTAATTTTGATAAGAAAATCTCCTTTTTCGTCGTGAGTTTCCAATTCATTCGGCAAAATAAAATCGCGCTCACAAAATGGTGAATGCTCCAGGTGTTGACCTGATTCATTTTTATAACGTTTTGGCGTATAAATTGGCGCGAAAGACTCGACATATAGCAATCTATTAACTTCCGTTTCAAAATCAATCTGATAGATAATCCCCCTAGGAATAATCAGATAATCTCCGTATTCAAATGGGATATTCCCCATCATAGTGCGCAGTTTCCCTTTCCCTTTGTGAATGAATATCATTTCATCCGCATCGGCGTTTTTATAAAAATACTCGCGTAATGATTTCTTTGGTGCAGCTAGCCCTATAGTACAGTCTTTATTAACAAGCAATGCTTTACGGCTGTCTAGAAAGTCATCTTCGGCTTTTAAATCAAACCCTTTTAACAATAAGGACTTAATGTTTTTACCAATGGCAATTTTAGGCTCGACAGAAAAGCTTTTAATGATTTCTTTTACCTGTGTAGGTCGGTGAACATGGTACATCAATGCAGAATTCCCGTGAAAACCTTCTGTTCCAAATAGTTGCTCGTAATAAAAACCCCCTTCAGGTTTTTCAAATTGTGTGTGTCTTTTTTGAGGGAAAGTCCCCAATTTATGATATAATGGCATGATTATTTATTTATAAGTTTAACAGTTTAAAGTAGAGATTACTTTATAACGCACTAAGTTAAATCAAAAAATAGTTACTCATTCAGGATTTCTCTTGATGAGGAATTGAAGATAATCCAATAAACCTAGCCATTTAGTTTTCATTATAACAAATATCGGAATTTTTATTGATATAGATTAAATTTAAAATAAAAATCCAACACTAAACCATGTATATCCTTTTTTAACTTCTGGAGACCAGGTATGTTTAATTTCTATTGGACCGATAATGGTTTCTAAACCGTACCCTACTGCATAACCTGAATATTTGGGCAGCGACACCCAACCAACGGACTCAAACATTCTATCTCCCAAGTTGGCGAAATTTGCAGAAAAATTCAAATGGTTTTTTTTATAAAACTCATAATCAATAGTCCCTGTCGACTTGACATAACTATTAGCTGCTAAACTTAAAAAATCATAACCATAAAAATGCCTGAAATTATTGATTTGATTGTAGCCATACCCTCCCAAAACAAAATTAAAAAAGCTAACGCTGTCATTTCCAAATGAAAATCCAGCTTCTGTTTGAATTTTAATCGTAGTGTTTTTAAAGATTGTTGTAGCAAATCCAAAATCAGTTTTTGCAATCGAAAATTGGTTAAACGTATCTGTGTAGTCCGATGAAACTAAAAAAGACTGTATGTCTCCAGAAAAATACCATCCTTTTTTAGGAAAAAACTTGTTATCAAATGAATCATAATTCAAATACCCAAAAAGACTTAAATAATTACTTTTGTCAATCACAGGATTGCTATTAGCCAATGTTCCTGAATTAATTTTCAGAAATTTATACTCTAACCCTCCACCTATAAGAAATTTTTGCACAAATAAAGATTGGAAATAAATCTGGTTTGTCACATCCGAAAAATCAACATTAATTGAACTTACACCTAAGTCTTGAAAATCTAAAATACTGAATTCGCTGGTTATATTTTTATTGAACTGATTGAAATAGGATTTAAATCCAAAACTTAGATTGTAACCATTTTCAATATAATAGCCAAAATTATATCTGAAGTTATCGCCAAGTGCAATATCCAGCGATGCAACATCATTTTTAAACAATGTTTTTTTACGAGTTAAGTTTACTAAGACAGCACTTTTAAACAAACCATCATAATGCAAGCCAAATTTTAAATAGGATTTTGTTTTATTCTCTTTTAAAATAAGATTCAAATCATCCTTCTCATCGCTTGGATTCAGCGTATAATTAATAGTTCTAAAATTTTCTGTCGCATTAATATTATTTATCCCTGCTTCTAACTGCTTATATGTGATTTTAGTTTTGGGCTTAAATCTTAATTTCCCAATCACATAATCTTTAGTATAATTATCTAACTCATCGCAATTTATATTGTCAATGCACAAACTATCTGTTGAAATTTTTAATTTTGGTTTTTGATATTTATTTGAATCGCCCACAAGCGCTTCTATTTTTTCATATACTGCAAAAGTAGCTTCCTCGCCTTTTATAATAATCTCCTTCCCTTTATCAAATGAAATAACTCCATAATCTTTAATATCAGGTTTGATGTATATATCTGTTTTCGAAATACTTTCCTTCATTTTTTCTATCGAATGAAGGTTTGTGATTTGAACCAAAATCTTAGTGGCATCTTTAAGGGAATTTCTATCTCTTAAATCATCTTGTACATCTACACCAATGATTATATCTGCACCAAGCTTTTTTACTTCATCGATAGGGTAATTATTAGTCACTCCGCCGTCTACTAGGAGTTTACCATCTATTTCTACTGGAGAAAATAAGGATGGAAATGCGGAGCTGGCAATCATGGCCTGCGCCAGATTTCCTTTATTTAATAAAACCTCTTTTCCCGTTTCAATATCAGTAGCGATGCATAAAAAAGGAATTGGCAATTTATTAAAATCCCTCACATGCCTTACATGTCTTGTTATTCTGCTTAATAGATTAAAATTATACATTCCCTTAGAAAGGGCCTCCGGTATTCCTATTTTAAATTTATTAAATGGTAGTACGAGAGCGTACAGTTCATCATTCTTTTTTTCATAAAAATTCTTGGAAGACCTTGGAATAAAATCACTTATTAATTCATCAAAATTAGTGGATTGAAATATCGAATCAATCTGAGATGCAGTGTATCCCGAAGCATAAAGCCCTCCAACAACGGCTCCCATACTTGTTCCACCAATATAATCAATTTTCAAGCCTGCTTCCTCAAGCACTTTCAAAACCCCTATGTGAGCAAAACCTTTGGCACCACCACCGCTTAAAACCAAGCCTATTTTTGGTCTGTTCTTTTCTTGCGAAAACAAATTCAAACAACTCAATAAAACAAAAAGTAAAAGGATCTGTTTTTTCATAAAAAGCATGGGATATTTATTGGTAGTACTCTTTGTTAAATTATTATTTCGCTTAAGGTCATTCAGTTACCATTTTGTAAAAGTCGACTATTTTTTTGGCTTTTGAACCACCTATCACATCAGAAATTTCCTTTTCGGTTGCTAATTTCAGTCTTTTAACACTTTTAAAATGTTGTATTAATGCTAACATTGTTTTTTCGCCAATCCCAGGAATGGATTCTATTGAAGAATTTAGCGCCGCTTTACTCCTTTGATCCCTATGATGTGTAATACCAAATCGATGCGCTTCATTTCGCAATTGCTGAATTACTTTCAAAGTCTCTGATTTTTTATCTAGATACAAAGGAACTGAATCTCCCGGGTAGAACAATTCTTCTAACCTCTTAGCTATACCAATTATTGCTATTTTTCCTCTCAGCCCTAAATCATCTATACTTTTTAACGCTGCCGAAAGCTGTCCTTTTCCACCGTCAATAATTATTAACTGCGGTAAAGGCTGCTTTTCATCCAATAGCCTTTTGTAACGTCGATACACTACTTCGGTCATTGACGCAAAATCATCTGGTCCTTCAACCGTTTTTATATTAAAATGACGATAGTCTTTCTTACTAGGTTTACCATCTTTAAACACGACACAAGCAGCAACTGGATTTGTCCCTTGAATATTTGAGTTGTCAAAGCATTCAATATGCCTTGGTTCAAATGACAATCGCAGGTCTTTTTTCATTTGCGCCATAATCCTATTAGTATGCCTATCAGGATCTACAATTTGCAATTGCTTTAACTGTTCGATTCTATAAAATTTTGCATTTCGAATAGAAAGGTCCAAAATTTGTTTTTTATCTCCTAATTGTGGTACCGTCACTTTTAAATTTTCACCCAAATCAACTGAAAAAGGAACAATTACTTCCCTAGATAATAATTGGAAACGTTCTCGGAGTTCGATTATCGCCAACTCTAATAATTCAGCATCGGTTTCCTCTAGTTTTTTCTTGATTTCCATAGTATGAGATCGAATAATCGAACCATGTGAAATTTGTAAAAAATTTACATAAGCGGCGCTTTCGTCAGAAACAATGGAGAACACATCGATATTAGTGATTTTAGGGTTTACGATTGTGGAGCGTGATTGATAATTCTCAAGCACTTCTATTTTTTCTTTTATTTTCTGCGCTTCTTCAAAATGCATATTTTCAGCTAAATCCATCATCACCCTTTTGAAGTCTTTCATACTTTCTTTGAAATTTCCTTTTAGTATTTCTCGAATGGCATCCACTTGTTTTTGATAATCTTCAAGGGATTCATGCCCTTCACAAGGTCCTTTACAATTCCCGATGTGATATTCCAGACAAACCTTAAACTTCCCGCTTTCTATATTTGACTTACTTAAATCATAATTACATGTCCGCAATGGATAAAGCTCTTTTATCAACTCTAGAATCGTATTCACCGTTTTAAAACTAGTGTATGGACCAAAATACTCCGAGCCATCCTTCACCACTCTCCTAGTGGAAAAAATTCGGGAAAAAGGCTCTTTTTTTATACACAGCCAGGGGTAGCTTTTATCGTCGCGCAACAATACATTGTAACGCGGTTGCAAGGTTTTTATAAGATTATTTTCTAACAGTAGCGCATCTGTTTCTGTAGGAACAACAATATGCTTTATAGTTACAATCTTTTTTACCAATACATTCGTTTTGGCAACATCATGAATTTTATTGAAATAGGAAGAAACTCTTTTTTTTAGATTCTTGGCTTTCCCCACATACAATATTTTTCCGTCCTTATCATAATATTGATATACACCGGGACCATCAGGTAAGGTTTGTATTTGAAGCGCTAGAGTTGGGTTTTGCATTATAATGTTATTTCACGAAGATACATCTTGATTCGGCGAGATGCATATCCATTTTTATTACTTTGAGGTTATTTATCTATTTAAGTCCAAATTTACGAATTACAAATAATAATTTCTAATTTTGGTTTTTTAATACATCATGAAAAACATCAAACCCATTATCATTTTAGGAGAATCCATTTTGCCAGGCGAGAGCAAAACAATTGATATGGAAATTGCCAAACTACATAACACTGGCGAACTAAAAATTCCAATAATAATTCATCGTTCTAAAATCGAAGGCCCCACTGTTCTTTTTTCAGCGGGAATTCATGGTGATGAAATCAATGGTATTGAGATCGTTCGCCAACTTATCACTAAGAAAATTAACATCCCGAAAAAAGGAACAATCATATGCATTCCCATAATAAATATGTTTGGTTTCCTTAACAAAAGCAGAAAATTTCCCGATGGCAGGGACTTGAATCGCGTTTTTCCAGGGAGCAAGAATGGCTCTCTTGCTAGTCGCTTCGCCTATCACACGCTTACTGAAATTATGCCTTTAATTGATTACGCAGTTGACTTTCATGCAGGGGGTGCCAGCCGATTTAATGCTCCTCAGATTCGACTTGCTCCAAATAATCCGGAATTAATAACATTAGCAAATGCCTTTAATGCTCCGTTTACTTTATTTTCTAAAAACGTTCCCGGTTCGTTCAGGAATGCAAGCCACAAATTGAACGTGAAAATGTTGCTTTTTGAAGGAGGAAAATCCCTTAATATTAATGAGTCTGTTACAGATGTTGGGGTACAAGGTACAAAACGCCTTTTAAGCCATCTTGATATGTTAGATTCGAAACATAGTATTGAGGAAACAGAATCGGAAACTATTTATATTGAAAAATCGTCTTGGATACGAGCACAATGTTCTGGTTTATTACATGATAATGGCTGCATAGGCCGTTATGTGCAAAAAGGAACTCTTCTTGCTATCATTACGGATCCTTTTGGAGAGTTTGAGCGAACGGTAAACGCACCGAATGAGGGCTACATCATCAATGCAAACCTTTCTCCCATTGTCTATCAAGGCGATGCGATTTACCACATCTCAAAAACAATTAGGAATGCAAAGTAATAAAAAGGAATTACGCTCGAAGTATAAGGCGCGAAGGAGTCAATTGACTGACATCGACATAGAGACCATGAGTTTAGCTATTACTAATCAGTTGCTCGCATTGCCTATTTGGGAAAAGACATATTTCCATATTTTTCTGCCCATTACGGAACAAAAAGAAGTCGACACCGAATTAATCCTGCACTTACTTTCTGGGAAAGATAAAGAAATAATCATTTCAAAAGCAGATTTCGAAACTCGAAAGATGACCCATTTCCTTTTGACTGACAACACAAAAATAAAGAAAAACGAATATAACATTCCAGAACCCGTTGACGGAATCGAAGTTCCTTCTAATAAAATTGAAGTCGTTTTTATACCGTTATTGGCTTACGACAAACAAGGTCATCGTGTGGGCTACGGCAAAGGTTTCTACGATCGATTTTTAGGAGAATGCGCCCCGGAAACTATTAAAATTGGACTCTCATTTTTTGAACCTGAAGCGTCAATTAACGATACTCATGAAGACGATATTTGTATGGATTATTGCATCAGTCCAAAAAACAGCTACAACTTCGAACAATAACACCTAATTTCGCAGTCTAAAAAATATTTTAACTTATGAAAGTTACTAAAACTTCAAAATTTGTTATGACCGTTATGGTTATCCTCTTTACTATATCATTGTCAAGTTGTAGCTTCAGAACTACAACAAACAAGTCAAATTATAAAGCAAGAAGAATTCCACCTGGGCAAGCCAAAAAAATTAATGGCAGTAAAAGCGCAAAATATTATGCACCGGGGCATAATAAATAATACAAAAAGACCAACTCAGAATTGAATTGGTCTTTTTTTTTATCTGAGTTTTTATCTTTAACTCTTATGAAAAGCTTTTTTGTTAAAAAATATTAATATCCCTACACCTGTCGAAATAGCCATATCAGCTATATTAAAGATGGCATTGAAGAAAGTAAAATCATTCCCGCCCCAAATAGGCAACCAATTAGGCAGGGTTCCATGCCAAAATGGAAAATAAAACATATCAACTACTTTACCATGAAAATAGGTCCCATAAGGTTGATCTGAAAATAGAGTGGCTAATTGAGAGTGGCTATCGTCAAAAATAACACCGTAAAAAACAGAGTCAATTATATTTCCAAAAGCTCCTGCAAGTATTAATGCAATAGCTACAACTAAGTAATTTGAACTGTGCTTCTTCTCAACAGAATCCCACAACCAATACCCAATTCCACCAACAGCAACTAACCTAAATAACGTTAGAATTAATTTACCGTAAGTCCCAGGGATTTCAGTACCCCATGCCATCCCTTCGTTTTCAATGAATAGAATTTTAAACCATCTAAAAACTTCCACTTCTTCTCCTAATACAAAATTAGTTTTAATATATATTTTCGAAACTTGATCAACGATTAATATGATGAAGATAAGTAGATACGCTTTTCGTAATGACATTTTATAAATTTTAAGTGGCGCAAAAGTAAGTAAATTCTAAAAATTAAATTCCAAATCCCAATAATTTTATAAGTTATTATTGGAATTTGGAATTTTACTATTGAAAATTTTAATTTCTTAGCGTTGCGAGTTTTTAGCTTCGATACTCATGGTGGCATGAGGAACAATTTTTAGTCGCTCTTTACTAATTAACTTACCTGTAACTCTACATATGCCGTATGTTTTATTCTCTACACGGAATAATGCGTTTTTTAAATCACGGATAAACTTCTCCTGACGGATCGCTAATTGTGAATTTGCTTCTTTAGACATAGATTCACTACCTTCCTCAAATGCTTTGAATGTAGGTGAAGTATCATCAGTCCCGTTATTCAAATCATTCATGTAAGCACTTTTTATCAAATCTAAATCGAATTGCGCTTTTTGAATTTTATTTAGAATTATCTCTTTGAACTCTGCCAAATCGGCATCAGAGTATCTTGTTGGTGCCTCTACCATAATCTAATTATTAGTAATTATTATTTTTGTTTTTATCTCGTCAAATTCAATTTCAACTCCATCACTTATGTTATCTTCAAAAACTAATTCTTCTGTTAATGTTTCTGACTTAATATAATCAACATTTGGCATTACCGCCTCTTCAAGAGTTTCATTTTTTTGCAAATGTACTTTTATTTTATCCGTCACTTCAAATCCCGAATCCTTTCTGATATTTTGAATTCTGTTGACTAACTCTCTTGCAATTCCTTCCTTTTTCAATTCTGGAGAAATAACAATGTCAAGCGCAACCGTTATTCCGTTAGAATTAGCGACCAACCATCCTTCAATATCTTGGGACGAAATCTCTACATCTTCTATTGTTAAAGTTATGCTTTTTCCTGCAATAACCACTTCTAACGTTCCGTCGCTTTCCAATTGATTGATTTTTTCGGCAGAAAAACTCTGTATCTCCTTGGCAATCAAGCCCATATCTTTACCAAAACGTGGCCCTAACGTCTTGAAATTTGGCTTAATCTGCTTCACTAAAACCCCAGAGGCATCATCTAAAAATAAGATTTCTTTAACATTTACCTCTGCCTTTATGAGGTCGGAAACAGCTTCAATTTCAAGTCTTTGCCTCTCGTCAAGTACTGGAATCATTACCTTTTGCAAGGGCTGACGTACCTTAATCATTTCCTTTTTACGGAGTGATAAAACTAATGACGAGATAGTCTGCGCTTTCTGCATTTTACTCTCTAACATTTTATTAACAAAGTTTTCAACGTGTTTTGGAAACTCTGCCAAATGTACGCTGTCAAATTTTTCTGACTGTGTTGCTAAGGTTAAATCTCTGTAAAGCTTATCCATGAAGAAAGGTGCAATAGGCGCTCCTAATTTACTTATCGTCAATAAACAAGTATACAACGTTTGATAAGCTGCAATTTTATCTTGGGCATACTCCCCTTTCCAAAAACGTCTTCTGCATAAACGAACGTACCAGTTACTTAAATTTTCTTGTACGAAATCAGAAATAGCGCGAGCTGCTTTTGTAGGCTCATAATCGGCATAGAAACCATCTACATCCTTTATCAAGGTATTCAATTCTGAAATAATCCATTGGTCAATTTCAGGTCTTTCATTTAATGGAATTTCAGCTTCCTCATATTTAAACCCGTCTATGTTTGCGTACAAACTAAAGAACGAATACGTATTGTATAAGGTTCCAAAGAACTTTCTACGAACCTCAGCGATTCCTTCAAGGTCAAATTTTAAATTATCCCAAGGATTTGCATTCGATATCATATACCATCTTGTAGCATCCGGACCGTATTCAGCTAATGTTTCAAAAGGATCTGCTGCATTTCCTAAACGTTTGGACATTTTTTGTCCATTTTTGTCTAGGACTAATCCATTTGAAACTACATTTTTATAAGCTACTTTATCAAAAACCAAAGTCGCAATTGCATGTAAAGTATAAAACCATCCACGGGTTTGATCCACGCCTTCAGCAATAAAATCAGCTGGGAAATCTTTATTCTCGTCAATTTTATCTTTATTTTCAAAAGGATAATGCCATTGTGCATAAGGCATAGATCCACTGTCAAACCAAACGTCAATCAAATCAGCTTCACGCTTCATTGGTTTCCCAGAAGCAGAAACCAAAGTAATTTCATCGACTACATTTTTATGTAAATCAATTAAATCATAGTTTTCTTCATCCATATTCCCAATTTCGAATCCTTTGAAAGGGTTTTCTTTTTGGAATCCGGCTTGAATTGACTTTTCTATTTCGTTATACAATTCTCCTACTGAACCTATTAAAACTTCTTCTTGTTTGTCTTCTGTTCTCCAGATTGGCAGTGGAATTCCCCAAAACCTGGAACGAGATAAGTTCCAGTCATTGGCATTTTTTATCCAGTTTCCAAAACGTCCTTCTCCTGTCGATTTTGGCTTCCAGTTAATCGTTTCGTTTAAGTCAAACATTCTGTCTCTTACCTCAGTGATTTTTATAAACCAAGAGTCAAGCGGATAGTATAGAATAGGTTTGTCTGTTCTCCAGCAATGCGGGTAACTGTGGACATATTTCTCTACTTTAAATGCTTTGTTTTCTTCTTTTAAACGAATCGCAAGTTCTACATCAATAGAACGATCTGGCGCTTCGCCATCGTCGTAATATTCATTTTTTACATATTTACCAGCATACTCACCCATGTGTGAGGTGAATTTCCCTTGTAAGTCTACTAAAGGAACTGGAGTACCACTTTCATCCAAAACCAATAATGGCGGAATTTCTGGTGTTGCTTCTTTCGCCACTTTTGCATCATCTGCTCCAAAAGTAGGTGCCGTATGTACAATTCCTGTTCCGTCCTCAATGGTAACAAAATCTCCTGAAATTACTCTAAAAGCATTTTCTGCGTTTTGATAAGGCAATGCGAATGGCAACAATTGCTCGTAACGAATCCCAACTAAATCAGCTCCTTTGCATTCTGCAAGGATCTGGTATGGAATTTTTTTATCTCCTTCTTTGAAATTTTCAAAGTCAGCAAGATCTTGACTTTCATAAAATCCTTTCCCAAATTGTTTTCCAACTAAGTTTTTAGCTAAAACGACATTCGTTAAAGAAAATGTATATTGATTGAACGTTTTCACTAAAACATATTCAATTTTTGGACCAACAGTCAAAGCTGTATTAGATGGTAAAGTCCAAGGCGTTGTTGTCCAAGCCAAGAAATAAACCTCATCAAGATCTAAAACTGATAATTTATAATGCTGTAGATTTTTTGAACTGATATAATCATAAAACTTAGAACACAATAGTTCTCTTGATGATTCTAAAACTTTGAATTGAGCCACAACAGTAGTATCCGTTACATCACGGTAACTTCCTGGTTGATTCACCTCATGAGAACTCAATCCTGTCCCTGCTTTTGGAGAATATGGCTGAATAGTGTAGCCCTTGTACATCAAATCTTTATTATAGATTTGTTTGAGCAACCACCAAACGGTCTCCATATACTTAGGCTTATAAGTCACATACGGATCTTCCATATCTACCCAATAGCCCATTTTTTCGGTCAAATCATTCCAAACATCCGTATAACGCATTACGGTTTTTTTACAAGCCTCGTTATATTCTTCGATGGAAATAGACTTTCCTATATCTTCTTTTGTAATACCTAATTCTTTCTCGGTACCTAATTCCACAGGCAATCCGTGAGTATCCCAACCTGCTTTACGCTTAACTTGAAACCCTTTTTGTGTTTTATATCTGCAAAAAATATCTTTGATAGCTCGTGCCATTACATGGTGAATTCCCGGTAATCCATTTGCCGAAGGCGGACCTTCAAAAAATACGAAAGGAGTATTCCCTTCACGTGTAGTCACACTTTTCTCAAAGATGTTTTCTTTTTTCCAAAAATCTAGTACTTCTGATGCTACAGTTGGTAAGTCAAGTCCTTTGTATTCAGTAAATTTTGTGCTCATTTTATCCTTTTCTTTAATCGAAGTGCGAAAGTAAGGAATTTTCAATAATTAAACACGGATTTCATGAATTGACGCAGATTTTGTTTATTAAGCCGATTTAATTCTTATAAATCTACTGTTTTAGCTACTGTTTTTCATCATCATCTAACTCGAAAAATTCATTAACGGCTTTACCAAATAACATTGATAATTTTAAGGCTAATAAAGTAGAAGGAACAAACCGATTAGTTTCAATTGAATTTATTGTTTGTCTAGAAACCCCTATTTTCTCTGCTAACTGCTCTTGTGTAATGTTTAAAATGGCCCGTTCAATTTTCAACCTATTCTTCATTATACGCTTTTTTTAGCTTCCTGAAAGTAACAATCTGGATTGACAGTAAAAAAAACAATACAGAAATATCTTTACTACCCTCAATTGTGCGCAATTTTGAAAAACTTAAAATAAGGGTGTAATGAATAAACGGAACCAATAAATATAACAACACTGCACCTATAACGGCGTAATTATAAGACTGCATCCGGATTTTTGCAATTAACTCATCTTCTACTTTTTCTTTTGATATTGAAATCATAAGTAATCCTAAAACCGTACCTGTCTGAGCTACTCTCTCAAATAAATCTTGGATTCTTACCTCTGCAAAATAGATTTTAATAGAGCTGACAATTGCTAAAATCGAAACAATGAATAACACCAAACCAACAATTTTAAATTTATTAGGAAGCTGGTAGCCCGTAATTTTATTAATTTTTTCGATATCTCCTTCTTGTTTTACTTTTGCCTCCATAAAGTTAATTTGTTAAAGCTTGCTTTCCTTAAAGAACAACAAACTTGATTAAAAGACAAATATACTTTACTTTTAAACACAAAACAGAATTTAATCTGAAATTTTCAGCTTTAAGAAAAAACCTCCTTTAGAACATCAAGCGATTTTGGTTTTTTGAAGCCGTCAAGATGAAAACTGTAGTAATCGATCAGAATTTTAAGCACAATTTGTCTTTCAATAACATGGAAGATCTTTTGGTCATTGTCAAATCGCAAAGCGATAAGTTTTTTAAACAAATTTGACTCATGCTCAGTCAAGGAGCTAATAGCATGAAAGGGAGTAAAAATACCGTTAGTCATTTCGAAAAAAGGCATGTCCATATCGGAGGTATCCGGATAAAAACCTAAATATTTAGTAGTTTCCAGCATTAAAATTAAATGAAAATTGGCTGTTTCATCGTGGTTATCAAGCCAAAGCAACGCAGCTTCTAGAAATTCAAAAAGCGACTCGTTTTTTTCTTCTTCATGGATCGAATGATGTAAAACTTCAGAAATAAACATCACAATGGTACTCTTATAAATATCGGAGTGGATCGTTTGAAAAGGTGTGCTTAGTTTTATTTCTTTAAAGCTCTCTAGCGTACCTTTGTTCTTATGCACTGCTTCTATTTCGAGAATAGACAACGGTTGAAAATAAGCAATTTTTTGGTTGGATTTTCGCCCAGAAAAAGCATCACGAACCAAATAAGACTTTAACCCATGCGATAGTGTAAAACATTTCACAATCAAGCTTTTTTCTTGGAATTTTAGTGATGAAAGCACTATAGCTTTTGTTTTAACCTGCATTACTTTTTGTTTTAAATTTAAAGTTTAAGCCTTTAAAAACCCCGAACTCATAACCGCAAAAAATCATCTGATAATCATTACTTTCTTCACTTTGGTTTCCACTCCGTCTTGCGCTGATATGAAAATCATATACACCCCAGAAGCCACCTCGTATTTCCCAAAAGCAGTTGTATCCCATTCTAAAGTACCTCCTTCAGAAATCGCTTCATATACTAAATTACCCGCAATATCCGTGATTTTTACATTTGCTTTATTAATCAATCCAGCAATTTTTACCGTTCCGTCATAGTTAGGTCGCACTGGATTGGGGTAAACATAAGCATTCGTTAAATCTTCACTTGCTGTTGTTGCAATACCTTTAAACGAAATCATTCCCTTAGCCGTGGCTATAAAAACTTCACCAGTTGTACTATTGATATCGATGTCATTAATAACATTACTAGGCAAAGGAGAATTGCTTATCGTAAAATGATACTTCGTCTCCTGACCATTCGCTGAAACCATAAACAAACCAGAATCAGCGGTACCTATCCATTTATTGTTCGCTCCATCCACTGCAATATCCGTGATAAATTGCTCATAAAGTAATTCTTGTGCAAGATTATCATCTAATATAATTATAGAATTCGTCGTTAGTTGATCTCCTGTTTGGAAATTCCCAACGTTAAACAATACGCGCAGCCCTTTTATTGTCCCTATCCACAGTTGGTTTCTATTATCTATTGCTAAAGCTCTAACATCTGAAGCTGGTAGATTTCCTGAATCAGTGCCTGTTGTGATTTTTTTGAATGTGTTATTACTTTCGTTAAAACCAACGACACCATCTCTATTTGTTGCCATCCATTTAGTACCGTTTTTATCAATGACCATTCTACCAAAACTATTATCCTCACTAGCATCTAATATATTTTCTGTCGAATAACTCTGCCACTCCCCACTGGTTTTTAACACTTTTAATCCGTTTTTTACTCGGCTATTTGTAACCCAAAGAGCTCCATTTTTATCAAATGCAGCCCCATTTATTCGCACATCAATATAACTCGGACCTGCAAATGTTATTGATTCCAGGCCACTATTGGTTTCATTATATAAAAACGTTGGCTTCTCTTCTTCTATTTTTAGCAATCCTGAAAAGAATGAACTAGCATACACTTCCTCCTCTTTATTAGGATTGACCGTTATTCTACATATTGATTTTGCACCTAAAACCGATTTATAAGGAATATTTAACCATCCAGCCTGACTAAATTTACTAATCCCATAATTATCTAATCCATAAGGATTATAAGCAGAATCGTAGTCTCCATAAACTGCCCACAAAGAACTTGAGGTAGCTTGAAAGGCAAAAATATTATTTCTAGACGGCCCCATAGGCGTTGTGTTTTCAAAAGCAGAAACCGCAGAGATTGTTGTGGTTAGCAAGCCATTTTCTTTTGTTCCAATGTAAATCACATCATTAATACTGGTAGCACAACTGAAAACAGGACTATAATCGGGAATTTGATTGTTATTTATCTGACGTATTAAAGTCAATTGCGTATTATATATGTAAACAGCGGCGGTAGTAGTCACTATTAAATAGGAACTATTAGCCCTAGTATCCACTGCGGGCTCTGATAGTGTCGTTAACCCAATAAACGAATTTATGCTTGCGTTATAGGTATGTATATTTCCCAAACTATTAACTGCGATCAATTCCGCTCCAAAAGAAACAATGCTTGACCAACTTCCAACTGCAACCACTTCCCATTGCTTGTAGTCATTTAAGTTTTTACTTGAAATCGATGCACGACGAATACCATTGTCTGTCGCAGCATAAATAAACCCGTTATGAATAGCAGTTTGGCTAACACTTATTTCTGCACCAACATCGCCAATGAAATAAGTATCTCCAAAAAGCATACTCTTTAAATTAAATTGGACAACACCAAAATCACAAGAGACATAGACAATACCCTCCAATTCAGTGAAATGATTCACTTTTTTCATGTTTGCAGGAAGCTGTTTATTGATAATATCAACTACTTTCAACATACTGCCATCAGATTCATTAATTACGATTATCAGTCCGTTTTCATAACCAACCACCGTTTTATTAAAAATAGTACTGTAATATAAAGAACTTATCGTTTGCCCCGAAAGTCCGTCAATTGTATTAGTTGTTTTGATTTGGCTATCAATTGTGTTTTGAGAAAACAAAGCATTTTCTGAGGCAGCAAAAACTGTGGTAGACGAGGCTGAAATATCCTTAATCTCATTGTATGAAAAATAGCCTTGCCACAACAAATTGTTTTGAGAAAAACCCATTTGTGTGAGTAGCAAAATCAGAAAGCTATAGAATATTTTTTTCATTATAGGGATACTTATAATTCACAAATATAGTACAAACGAAAGTATTCAGTTTTTGTTCTAACCAAAAAAATGCCTTCTACTCAATCCCGAAGTATCGGGACGGCAGAAGGCATTTAAATTATTTAAAAAAAGTTTTATACCACTCCTTGAGCAAGCATAGCGTCAGCCACTTTTACGAATCCAGCAATGTTAGCTCCTTTTACATAGTCAACATATCCTGATGCATCTTTACCGTATTGTACACATGAAGCATGAATAGCAAGCATAATTCCTTTTAATTTTTCATCTACTTCTTCAGAAGACCAGCTTAATCTTAAAGAGTTTTGAGACATCTCTAAACCTGAAGTCGCAACTCCACCTGCATTAGATGCTTTTCCTGGAGCAAACAATAATTTAGCATTTTGAAATACTAAAACAGCATCTGGTGTTGTAGGCATGTTAGCACCTTCAGCCACACAAATACATCCATTTGCTACTAGAGCTTTAGCTTCGTCTTCGTTTAATTCATTTTGAGTTGCACATGGTAGTGCAATATCACATTTTACTTCCCATGGACGTTTCCCTGCGAAATATTTAGCGTTTGGATATTTAGCAACGTAGTCACTTATTCTTCCTCTCAATTCATTTTTAATCTCCATTACGTGTGCTAGTTTATCACTATCGATACCATCAGCATCGTAGATATAACCTGCCGAATCTGACATAGTAACTACTTTACCACCTAATTGAGTTGCTTTTTCAGTAGCATATTGCGCAACGTTTCCTGAACCTGAAACAACAACTGTTTTACCTGAAAAACTATTTCCTTTAGTTTCCAACATACTTTGTGCAAAATAAACTGCTCCGTATCCTGTAGCTTCTGGTCTGATTAATGAACCACCGAAAGAAATTCCTTTACCAGTTAAAACTCCTGTAAATTCATTTCTTAGTCTTTTATATTGACCAAACATAAATCCAACTTCTCTTCCTCCAACACCGATATCACCAGCAGGTACATCCGTATTTGCTCCAATATGTTTAGACAATTCAGTCATGAAACTTTGGCAAAAACGCATTACTTCAATATCTGATTTTCCTTTTGGATCAAAATCAGCACCACCTTTTCCACCACCCATTGGCAATGTAGTTAAGCTGTTTTTAAAAGTTTGTTCGAAAGCCAAAAACTTTAAGATGCTTAAATTTACCGAAGGGTGAAAACGAAGTCCTCCTTTATATGGTCCGATAGCCGAATTCATTTGTATACGGTATCCTCTGTTTACTTGAGTAGCTCCTTTATCATCAATCCAAGCTACACGAAACATAATGATTCGATCAGACTCAACCATTCTTTCCAAAAGCATTTTGTTTTGGTATTTTTTATTTTCTTCAATGAAAGGAATTACTGTTTCAGCAACTTCTAAAACTGCCTGCAAAAATTCTGGCTCGTTCGGGTTTTTTTTAGTAACCTCTTCAATAAAAGTAGTAATACTTTGTGACATGATTCTTAGATTATTAACGTTTAAGAAAACGTTTTCGTTAGTGACTACAAAGATAGGTGTTCTTAGAATATTTCTTAATAATATTTTACTATATATTGGCGAATTATATTTTTACTAAGCATTCTTTAAAAAATCACGATTTGAAGTTGTGATTTTCTGCAAAACGTTGTGCTTTTCTTAAGCAATTTACCTTTTAATTATTTATTTTTAAATTTATTTTTAAAGGATGAATGATGTTTTTTATATATTTGTCAGGACTTGAAATTTTAACAAAAAAATGCTCAAACACCTCACTATTCTTTTATTTGTCCTTTTTGGCTTTTCATTTAATTCAAACGCTCAATTTGGCTTTTCACATGAGATAGGTGTTATTGCTGGTCCTGTTGCTTTTCAATCAGACTATGGAGAAAGGTATGATTTTAGTACAAATGCTGGGAATACTGGTTTAGGAATTGGGATTATTCATTATCTCAATTTTTCTTATGAAGCAGATTGCAACTGTTATACTCCTGACACTTATTTTAACGACCACTTCAAACTAAGAACTGAATTATCCTATAACAAAACCGACTTAGAACATCTGGGAGAATGGGTAGCTCCTGAGCGCACAAGACTTGGAGCAGACCAATTACGCGCCATGAAAGGAAGTACAGCCATCACTAATATAGGAATACAACTAGAGTATTTCCCTTTGAGTATTAGAAGATTTACTGCTACAAATGGAAGTTTAGGACCATTTATTAGTTTAGGCGGACAGTTTAGTTATTATAACGCCAAAGCCTACTCGACCTTAGGTCCTTTGGGGACACCGCTTACAACATTTCCAAAATACTTAACCCCAACAGACAATCACCCTTATGGATTTTCAACCGAAGGCGGCACGGTTTGGTCTGTAGTATCGAGTGTAGGAACACGTTATAAATTATCTCCTTTGCGCGATTTAATGATTGATTTGAGATTTCAATATTTTTTCAGCAATTGGGTCGATGGTCTAAATCCAAACCCTGATATTTACAAAGAGAATAAAGCTAACGACTGGCTAGTTTGGTTGAACGTTGGTTACATCTACTACTTACAATAGCCATAAAACACTTATAAATAAAAGCCCAATTCTGAAATTTAGAATTGGGCTTTTACTCTTTGCACTCCCCCCGAACTAAGAAGAACGAAGCTACACTAATTACGCTAGTGCTTGTTTTAAATCCTCGATTAAATCCTCGACATCTTCTATACCTACACTTAATCGAACTAAATCATCAGTAATCCCAATTTCCTTTCTTTTATCTTCTGGAATCGATGCGTGCGCCATCATTACAGAGTAATTTGCTAATGACTCTACTCCACCCAAAGACTCTGCCAAGGTGAACAGTTTTATTTTTTCAAGAAAATCAATTGCATCTTCTTTTTTACCAGATACGAAATTGAAAGAAACCATGCCTCCAAAACCACGCATTTGCTTTTTAGCAATTTCATGAAATGGATTACTTAGCAATCCTGGATAATATACCATTTTAACTTTGGGATGACTGTCCAAAAATTCCGCTACTTTTTCTCCGTTTTCGCAATGTCTTTGCATTCTTAAATGCAACGTCTTTATTCCTCTCAGCACTAAAAAGCTATCCATCGGCCCTAATGTCGCCCCCGTAGCAAATTGTTGAAAATGCATTTGTTTACCTAATTCTTCATTTTTCATAATCAAAGCACCTGCCATAACATCAGAATGTCCCGCAAGGTATTTTGTCGCTGAATGCATCACAATATCTGCTCCTAAATCCAATGGATTCTGCAAATAGGGCGTGGCAAAAGTATTATCGACGGCAAAAAGCACTTTATTCGCTTTTGTGATTTTAGCAATCTTTTCAATATCTACCAATTTCATCATAGGATTCGTTGGTGTTTCTACCCAAACTAATTTGGTGTTTTCATTAATCAATGACTTAAATTTTTCTGTGTCATTCATATCTACAAAATGGAATATTATACCTGAATCTTTATATATTTTTGTAAACAATCTATAAGTTCCTCCGTACAAATCATCCATAGCAATCACTTCATCACCTGCTTTCAATCCACGCATCAAACAGTCTGTTGCCGCTAATCCTGATGAAAAAGCCAATCCTCGTGCACCATTTTCAATACTCGCCAAAGCATTTTCCAGAGCTGACCTCGTAGGATTTGCAGTTCTACTGTACTCATAATCCCCAATAGGATGACCCGGACTTGTTTGTACAAACGTAGTCGTTTGGTATATTGGCGGCATCACTGCCCCTGTACTTGGATCATGATGTTGCCCGCCGTGTATTGTTTTAGTATTGAATTTCATGTCTTTAAATTTTCAGCTTTAATGGTTTTACAAACTTACCCATTAATTTATTCTTAGGAAGGTACAAGTTGCTACCTTTGTATTTAATTAACAATTTTTGAAATGAAAAACTATATTCTTTTCGCGTCCGTATTCTTTCTTTTTGCCCGTTGCGAAAAAGAACTGGTTTTCGAAAATCAAACTTTTGAAAAAAAAACTACTTTGGCTTGCAAGAGTGATTGTCCTCATATAATTATACAAGTTCCTATTGCAAAAGACGTCCCAATAGTCGCTGACAGCATCAATAAAAAAGTATTCTCTGTTTTAAAAGAGATCGTCTACTTTGGAGAAAAGCCCTATACATCGACTGATTACAAAGGACTGGTCAGTTCGTTCATCGATTCGTACGAGAAACTGCAGAAGGATTTTCCAAAAGATTCTTTTGGCTGGGAAGCAAAGATTAATGGTGAAGTTAAATACGTGTCTGAAAATATCATTAACATAGAAATCAAACACTACACCTACACTGGCGGTGCTCACGGTTATCAAGGACTTCGTTCTTTGCTGTTTGACTCTAATACAGGAAAAACAATCTTGCAACATCAATTATTTAAGGATAGAAAATCCTTTAAGGCTTTCGCCGAAAAAAAATTCAGAAACAAATACAAAATCCCCGAAAAAGGGTCGATAAACCAAACGGGGTTACTATTTGAAGACGATACTTTTCATTTGCCTCAAAACATATTTTATACCGATAAAGGATTACTGTTGTTTTACAATCCCTATGAAGTCGCCTCTTATGCTGATGGAACAAAGGAATTATTGCTGTCTTATAACGAACTCAATGACTATCTAAATTTGAAGTAGGTTAAGTCTTAACACTAGGTTTTAAAATTATTGGAGGAATGAAAAAACATAAACTTGAAAGGTTGCGAGCGCTTAGAAATTAAAACAAAAATCTATGAGAAAAAGTTTGTTCAAGATATTGCTTATTGTATTGAGTCTCTCAATATTTGTTACATCGTTGACTTCCGATGCGTTTTCATACAAATATCAAGGTGTACAAATTATGACGTCATTATCGTGCTTTTTGATGGGCAGTATTGCTATTTTAGGTGGTGGTCTCCTAGAATGGGTAATTTGGCTGGCAAATCCTTTATGTCTTATCACAATATTTTGTTTAATTATGGATAAAGCTATAGCTGTAAAATTCGCTTTTATAGCAGGGTTTCTTGCGATTTCATTCTATTCTTGGGATTCTATACTTGCAGCAGAAAGCGGGACTTCTGGAAAAATTTTATCAATTAGGCAAGGTTACTACATTTGGGTCGCAAGTATAATTGTCTTAGCATCTGGAACTTATATCTATTTTAAAAAGTATAAAGAAATAAAATATACTGACTAAGATACGTACCGCGAACTTCCATTTGTAATTTTAGTAGTAAATAGAACCAATATTTTTATTACGTTTATTTTCCAAATATCCAAAACATGAAACTCCCACAAAACACCTAGCCCCGATTGAAGTGGAAATCCTCTTGTACTCCACCCTATTTTTTTCTGGTAGAAAAGAGCGACCAGAGGAAGCTCCTTTTATAGCTTAGAAAAAAAGGGTGGAGAGTGAGAGGTTGTAACGAAAAGCGAGATTAGCTTCTAAATAAACTTACGAATACTCATTGCAATCCCAATATGCAACCCTTCGTGAAAGTCGTTGAAAGCCAACGCATCTAAAGCACTTTTTAGCACAATCCCTGCAGATGTTGGGTATTCCTGATAATTAATAAAGATTTTATTTTCCAAATCGGTTTCCGTTTGATTGATGCTTTCTAGAAGTAAGGCTTGGATTTCTTCGACCTCGGCTTGAGTTGCAATATGTTCTGGCTTGGTTCCTTTTTTATATTTTTCGACCATTTCGTCTGAAATCATCATGGGCAATCCCGATAATTTGTAAACTAACATTTGTTGAACGACAATAACATGGGCAATATTCCAAATCAAGTTATTGTTGTATCCTTCGGGAATTTTATTCAGTTGTTCTAATGTATATCCCGCCAGCATTTGAGATAGTATGTTTCTACTTGTTCTAGTAACGTCTAGTGTTTGTTGCATTTTTCTAATTTTTTGATAAAAATAATCATTTTCCGTCTCAAATTAATTTTCTTTGCACAAAGAAAATGCATCTTATTATGAACAAAATATATTACATCGCTTCCTGCGATACTTGTAGAAAAATTATAAAATCTTTACCAAAAGGAAATGACCTTGTGTTTCGCGACATCAAACAAGATCCATTGACAGTAGACGAACTAGACGAAATGTACCAACTTTCAGGAAGTTATGAAGCGTTGTTTAGCAAAAAAGCACAGTTGTATAAGTCTATGAATTTAAAGGACAAATCCTTGACAGAGGACGACTATAAAAAATACATCTTAGAACATTATACTTTTTTGAGCCGACCCGTTTTTGTCATTAACAACGCCGTTTACATAGGTGGAACCCAACAAAACATGCTTCAGGTGATGAAAGCGTTAGCTAATGTCTAAAAGGAATGTTGCACTGTTTGGCGCTACCATTGTTTCAGTTATCTATGGGGTCACTTTCACTATAGCAAAGGACGTAATGCCAAAGTACATCGATGCTTATGGTTTTATTTTATTACGAGTAAGTGGGGCTATGCTTTTGTTTTGGTTGTCTTGGCTTTTTATGCCAAAGGAAAAAATAGCCTTCAACGATTTTCCGCGTATTATTGCCGCTGCATTCTTTGGTGTTGCTTTTAACATGCTTACTTTTTTTAAGGGACTAAGCCTTACTTCTCCCATCTCGGCATCCGTAATTATGGTAACAACCCCAATGATTGTGCTAGTTCTTTCGGCAGTTATCATGAAAGAACGCATGCGAAAACGCATGGTGATGGGAATTATTTTAGGATTGATAGGAACGGGATCTCTCATATTATACGGCAGATCCATTGGTAGTGCCACAAATGCAAGTCTCGGTAACATCCTAGTTTTGGTAAATGCTATATCTTATGGTTTTTATTTAATAATCGTCAAGAAATTAATGGATAAATACAATGCGTTCACCTTTGTAAAATGGATTTATCTGTTTGGTTTTTTGATGGTCTTACCTTTTGGCTGGAGCCAATTTGAAGTCGTCAACTGGGTAACTGTCCCGGCGATTATCTATTGGAAAATAGGTTTTGTGGTGGCCATTTCGACTTTTGTTACCTATTTGTTAAATCTCCTCACTATGAAAGAATTAAAACCAACAACCGTTGCTGTTTTTATTTATTTACAACCTTTCTTCGCCACTGTTTTCGCCATAGGATTAGGTAAGGACGAACTAAATCTAGTGAAAATACTGGCTGCACTATTGATATTCACGGGTGTTTATATGGTAACATCCTCCCCCAAACTCCCTTTGAAGGAGGAGCAGATCGAACTTGAAAAGTAAAATCCAAAAATTGGAATCGAACCTCAAATGTGAGAATTGAAACGTAAAAACGGAGACCGAGACCGAGACTGCCAACTAAAAAACTAACCACTGACCACTTTTTTACTACCTTTGAACTCTTTTAGAAAAATATATGATACAATCAATGACAGGTTTTGGTAAAGCAACTATTCAGTTACCAACCAAAAAAATAACAGTAGAAGTAAAATCTTTAAATAGTAAAGGTTTAGATCTAAACGTGAGGATACCTTCTCTTTACCGTGAAATGGAATTGGGTCTACGTACTCAAATTGCTTCCGCACTTGAAAGAGGAAAAGTAGATTTTTCTATTTTTATCGAAAGTACCGCTGAACAAACGACTACCAAAGTGAATGTGCCCATCGTAAAAGCGTACATCAATCAATTGAAAGCCGTTTATGCAGATGCTGACGAAACAGAATTGATGAAAATGGCCGTGAGAATGCCAGATGCTTTAAAAATTGAGCGTGATGAAATTGACGAGAATGACTGGGCTCAAATTAAGGTAGTAATCGAAGAAAGTTTAAATAACATTAAAACTTTTAGAAGAGACGAAGGGCTTTCATTAGAAAAAGAATTTCAATTGCGCATCGGAAACATTCGTCAGTACATGACTGAAGCTTTAGCATTAGATCCGGAACGCGTACAAGCCATAAAAGACCGTCTACAAACTGCTATTGATGAGTTAAAAGTAAATGTAGATGAAAATCGTTTTGAACAGGAATTAATCTATTATTTAGAGAAACTGGACATAACCGAAGAAAAAGTACGTTTAACAAATCACCTGGATTATTTCTTAGAAACCTTAAACGGAACAGAAGCTAACGGTCGAAAACTAGGTTTTATTACTCAAGAAATGGGTCGTGAAATTAATACTATGGGATCTAAATCCAATCATGCACAAATGCAGAAATTAGTCGTTCAGATGAAAGACGAATTAGAAAAAATCAAGGAACAAGTTTTGAACGTTTTGTAACATTCACCTGCAGAGACTCCATTTATCAAGTCTCTTTTCACAAGGTTTAATTAAATTATATCTGCATGGTTTTTCAAAACTTTGTAGAAAAGCATAAAAATAGTACAATGAGCAAAGGAGGAAAATTAATCGTGTTTTCGGCACCCTCAGGATCCGGAAAAACGACAATCGTCAGACATTTATTAAGCCAAGAAGATCTGAATTTAGAATTCTCAATTTCGGCAGCTTCTCGTGATGCCAGAGGCGAGGAAGTAAGTGGAAAAGATTACTACTTCATGTCTACTAAAGAATTCAAACAACACATTAAGAATGACGACTTTCTGGAATGGGAAGAAGTATACAGAGACAATTTCTACGGAACCTTAAAAAGTGAAGTAGACCGGATCTGGGCCAAAGGAAAAAATGTAATTTTTGATATTGATGTTGCTGGAGGATTGCGAATCAAATCTAAATTCCCTGAAGAAACATTGGCTGTTTTTGTGAAACCACCAAGTATTGATGAGTTAAAAATTCGTTTAAAGAAACGCTCCACTGAGAGTGAAGATAAAATCAATATGCGAATCGCTAAAGCTTCGGTTGAGTTAGCCACAGCACCACAATTTGATGTAATTATCAAAAACTATGATTTGGATATTGCTCTTGAAGAAGCGTATCAGTTGGTGAAGGATTTTGTAAAAGAATAACTATTACACAACGATTCACAAAGAAAAAATAGAGAGAAACACGAAAAATTTATAAATTACTTTGTGAGTCTTCCTGAAACCTTTGTGAATCTCTGTGAAACAAAATATTTATGAAAATAGGATTGTATTTCGGAACCTTTAACCCAATCCATATTGGGCACCTGATCATTGCCAATCATATGGCTGAAAATGCCGATTTAGACCAAGTTTGGTTAGTTGTCACCCCACACAACCCTTTAAAGAAAAAAAGCACCCTACTTGACGACTACCACCGTTTGCAAATGGTGCACCTCGCCACCGAGGATTTTCCTAAATTGAAACCTTCCGATATTGAATTCAAATTATCTCAGCCTAATTATACGGTAAATACTCTAGTTCACCTAGAAGAGAAATACCCAAACCATGAATTTTCGTTGATTATGGGAGAAGACAATTTAAAATCTTTGTACAAGTGGAAAAATTACGAAGTTATTTTACAAAATCATGCAATTTACGTCTACCCACGAATTTCATCTGAACCTGAAAATCTAGAGTTGAAAAATCACCCAAAAGTGCATTTGATTGACGCCCCCATAGTCGAAATTTCTTCTACTTTTATTCGAAAAAACATTAAAGAAGGAAAAAATATTCAGCCTCTTTTACCAGTTAAAGTATGGGAATACATAGATCACAATAATTTTTACAAAAAATAATCACTCTAAAATCTTTTTCAATTCTGCTTCAATTTCTTGAAAAGCAGTATTAAAATTATCATTTTTACCTGACAGTAAAAACACCTCGGTTTTGGCCATTTGTTTACTATCCCATAGTAACTGTAGTTTTTTGTTCTGCAAGAAAGACTTGGCATTACAATTCCACACAACCGCAACCCCATTATTTTTTGAGAGCACCCCTAACATCTCGTATTCAGAAGGAATAATGAAATTAGGGATTACGGAGGGCCTTTTTTTATTAAAGACATACATCCAGAATAATTTCACATGCGGAATTCCAGAATCATGGCTATACCAAATTTGTCCATTCAGCCAATTCTCCGTCGCAGCAAAATCATTCCCTTTAATTTTAGTTTTTAATCCAGTGGCATCAATGGCAGTTGAACCCACTATAATTTGTTTGATGTCACCCACTTTTTTCTGAATGGTGTCAAAAGTGTCGTATTTGGCAGTTACAATTGCAAAATCCAGCTTCTTGGCATTAACCAATTCGAAGAGCGTTTGATTTTCATGAAAACTAAAATCAATAAAGTCGAATTTTGAAATTAGCGAACTCCCCAAACTACTGAATAAATGTTCAGATATCCCTATTGTGATTAATCGGTTGGCATTAAAAGCTTTGGTGCGAAAACCATTTTCCACATTTTCCAACCGATCTAATGCTTCTATTATCAAGTTATTCAGTAACTTAGCATATTCTGTTGGCTCGACGCCTTTGGATTTTCTATTGAATAGTTTATAGCCTACGTGCGCCTCCAGCATAGACATTTGCTGACTGACCGCCGGTTGACTGATAAATAATTCTTTGGCAGCTAACGAAAAATTACCGTTTTTATAAACGGATTTAAACGTTCTGTACCATTCTAAATTAACCATGATATAAATATATTTATCACAAACATAATTTAAATTATTTTTACTAATAACATATTCGCCGTAAATTTGTACAAACATAATAACAAAATGAAAAAAGTCGCATTATTTGCATTAATAGTATTAACAGTAGGTTGTTTTACAGCAACTGCACAAAAAACAAAAAAAACTAAGATGAAAAAAGTATTATTCGTTCTAACTAGTCACTCAGAATTAGGGAACACAGGAGAAAAAACAGGATTTTGGGTTGAAGAATTTGCAGCACCCTATTATGAGTTAGCAGATAAAGGAGTTGTAATTGATATTGCAACGCCACTAGGAGGTCAGCCTCCAATTGACCCTAAAAGTGATGATCCATCTGCAGCAACAGAAGACACTAAAAGATTTGACAAAGACACAGAACTTAAAGCAAAATTAAGCAAAACGCATAAATTAACTGACGTAAAAGAGTCTGATTATGATGCTGTATTTTATCCAGGAGGTCACGGGCCATTATGGGATTTAGCAACTGATAAAAATTCAATTGATTTAATTGCTGCTTTTTATTCTAATAAAAAACCGGTAGCATTTGTTTGTCATTCACCTGCAGCACTTAAAAATGTAAAAGTGAACGGAGAATTCTTAGTAAAAGGAAAGAAACTGACTGGTTTTTCTAACGCCGAAGAAGCAGCAGTAGGATTAACAGATGTTGTTCCATTTTTATTAGAAGACGCTTTACAAGCAAACGGAGCTACCTATTCATCAATAGAAGACTGGCATCCTTATGCAGTTGAAGACGGTTTGTTGATTACCGGACAAAATCCGGCTTCATCTAAATTAGTTGCCGAAAAGTTATTACACCAATTAAATAAAAAATAATAATCATGTTAAACTTCGAATTATATAATCCCACGAATCTTGTATTCGGAAAAGGACAAATAGAAAAATTAGCAACCCTCGTACCTAAAGGAGCTAAGATATTATTGGCTTACGGTGGAGGAAGTATCTTTAAAAATGGAATATACGAACAAGTGATCAACAATCTTAAGGGTCATGAAATTGTGGAATTTAGCGGAATTGAATCTAATCCCCGTTTCGAGACTTTAATGAAAGCTGTTGCCGTTGTTAAAGAAGAAAAAATAGATTTCATACTTGCCGTTGGAGGTGGATCTGTAATTGATGGTGTGAAATTTATTTCTGGCGCCGTTAATTATGATGGAGACCCAATCGAGATTTTGCAAAAGCGCATTTTAATTAAAGAAAATGCAGTGCCATTTGGAACTGTCTTAACTTTGCCTGCAACAGGAAGCGAAATGAACTCTGGTGCTGTGGTGACTATCGAGTCAACTAAAGAAAAACTTGCTTTTGGAGGTTCTGCTTTGTTTCCGCAATTCTCTATTTGCGACCCAACAGTAATCGAATCTTTACCAAAAAGACAGTTACAAAACGGAGTCGTTGATGCATACACACACGTGATGGAGCAATACTTGACATATCCTCACGAAGGATATTTACAAGACCGTATTGCTGAAGGAATTTTACAAACCTTACTTGAAGTTGGTCCAAAAGTGGTGGAAAACCCTAAAGATTATGCCTTGGCATCTAACTTTATGTGGAGTTGTACTATGGCTTTGAACGGTTTAATCCAAAAAGGGGTTCCTAATGATTGGGCAACCCACATGATAGGTCATGAACTGACTGCTAAGTATGAAATTGACCATGCGAGAACATTAGCTATCATCGCTCCGAGTTTATACAAAGTGATGTTTGAGACTAAGAAAGCAAAACTGGCACAATATGGGAAACGCATCTTCAACTTAGAAGGTACCGAAGACGAAATTGCCAATGAAGCGATTAACAAAACGGTTGAGTTTTTCCATATAATGGGAATGGATACTAAACTTTCTGACTACACAAAAGAATACGATGACACAGCAGATTTCATCGTGAAACGTTTTGAGGAAAGAGGATGGAAAGGCTTAGGAGAAAGACAAAATATCACATTAGACAAAGTAAAAGAAATTGTTGAAATGAGCTACTAGTTAAAAAAGGTGAAAATCCAGCTTAAAATAAAAAGGCGTTCTTGAATTAAATTCTAGGACGCCTTTTTTTTAACACCAAAACTAACTAATTCCAATTTCATATATTTTTAAATAACTTAATATATAGTAAGTTACAACGTTAAAAAAATAGGTATATTGTATGGAATTATAAAAAATTATTTATTTATAATTTTTTGCTTTTTTTACTTAATAAAACTTCAGTATCAATACTTATTTTTGGTTAAATTAATCCATTTTTAAGTACTTTTGGTTAAATTTAATAAACAGATGAGCGGTAAGATAAAATTTGCAGTTATTGGTGGTGGAAGCTGGGCAACAGCGATAACAAAAATGTTATGTGTCAATCTTTCTGAGGTTTCGTGGTATATGCGAAATGAAGAGGCAATTGAACATATAAAAAAACACAAACACAATCCGAATTATTTAAGTTCTGTTGAATTTGATACAAAAAAATTAAAACTAACAAGCGATATTAATGAAGCAGTTGCCTATGCTGACTATATTATTTTTGCTATACCATCCGCTTTTTTAAATGGTGAACTGGAAAAACTAACTGTTTCTCTGGAAGACAAAGTAATTTTCTCTGCGATCAAAGGAATCGTTCCTGAAACGAGTATGATTGTAGGTGAACATTTCCATTTTAAATACGAAATCCCTTACCATAATATTGGTGTAATTACAGGTCCATGCCATGCTGAGGAGGTCGCCTTAGAGCGTTTGTCCTATTTAACTATTGCTTGTGGTGATGCCGAAAAAGCAAAAGTAGTAGCCAAAAATCTTTCCGGAAATTACATTAAAACGAAGATTACTGATGACATCATAGGAACTGAATATGCTGCGATGCTTAAAAACATTTATGCTATAGCAGCAGGGATAGCACATGGTTTGGGTTATGGAGATAATTTCCAATCGGTATTAATGAGTAACGGAATACGAGAGATGAAAAAATTCATCAAGAAGGTCCATAAAATGAAGCGTAACATTAATGACTCGGCTTACTTGGGGGATTTATTGGTAACGGGATATTCTGTTTTTTCTAGAAACAGGATGTTTGGAAACATGATCGGAAAAGGATACACCGTAAAAAGTGCCATGATGGAAATGAGTATGGTTTCTGAAGGATATTACGCTACTAAAAGCGCTTATAAACTCAATCAAGGTTATGGCGCTAAAACACCAATTATCGATGCTGTTTATCAAATTTTATATGAAGGCAAAGATGCCAGAGCTGTTTTCAAGAAATTGACAGATCAACTAGATTAGAATCGTATTTAGATTATTTTAATCAAGCCATTTAAACAATCACGCATATGACACTCATTCTTCCTAAAACAGGTATATCTTTTGTTAACCGAACTATACTTCTACTATGCCTGCTAGTCTTTTTCAAGACTTCTGCTCAAGAAATTAGCGGCGAGCAACTATTAGAACGAGCAATACATTATCACGACCCACAAGGTAACTGGGATCATTTTAAAGGAAAACTAACCATCGGTATGACAATGCCAAACGGTACCGAACGTTTAAGTGAAATAAGTATCGATTTTCCAAATCAGTATTTTAAACTTGCTATGGTAAAGAATGACAAAACTGTTGAATATAGCGTAACTAATGGTACATTCTTATTGAGTCTGGATGGTAAAAATAATTTTACCGAAGAGGAAATAAAAACTTACAATCTTACCGAAGCACGAACTAAATTCATGCAAAATTACTATACTTACTTATACGGCTTACCTATGAAGCTAAAAGATCCAGGAACTATCATTGATTCCGCAGTAGAGAAAAAGGAATTCTTAGGGAAAGAGTATCTTGTTTTAAAAGTAAAATATGAAGAAGGAGTTGGTAAAGATGCTTGGTTCTTCTATTTTGATCCTAAAACTTATGCTTTAAAAGTATATCAATTTTACCACGACGAAACTAAAAAGGACGGAGAATATATTCTACTAAGTGATGAAGAGGAATTTTCTGGAATCAAAATCCCTAAAGTTAGGGCTTGGTATCTTAACAAAGACGGAAGCTATTTAGCAACAGATACCTTAACAAAGGTTAGTAAATTATAAAAAATTGAGCTGCTATTTTTACTAGTACAGCTTTTATAGGTATTAATTTTTCAAAACTAAAAAGCAGCTATCTCCTTTAAACAAGGGCATAGCTGCTTTTTTTATTGACGTTTGAGAAATACTTACCTCACAATAACACCATCTACAAATAAAAGAGGAACTTCTTCCACATCCTTTTCATTAATAGAATTGGCTTTAAATATAAATTTCTTGTCGTACAATTTATTCCCAATGAAAAAAGTTACCATGAACTCATTATTTAGTACTAAAACACTTTTTTCTAGCATTTCAATTTTCACCACCGAAACCGGAGGGACTTCCACAAAAGCATGACGCAACAATGATGTTTTTTTCATTTCGCCATCGATAGTTCCAAATGCTTTAGAAACGACCATAACACTTTCGATAAGAAAGTCACTGTCATTTACTAAATAAGCATACCAAACCTTTTCCATAAAGTCGTCACTCCATTCTTGGACTGCGGCCACGAAAACGTTCTCTACTTCAGGGATTATAATGTCTTTTTTCATTGCTTATTTTTTACGTCGATATCTCGAAGCACTTATATTGTATAATTCACTATTCCTAGCCCAGATAGAAGTGAAAATCATTTTCTTGTTTTTCTTTAAAACAAGAAAAGATTGTAACGAATAGCTGGAAATAGCTCCAAATTTTTCTTTTAATTTTTAAATAGTGGCTTTAAATTGCTCTAAGAAACGTACGTCATTTTCATAAAACATGCGAATATCACCTATTTGATAGTTCAACATAGCGATTCTTTCAATTCCCATTCCAAAAGCGAAACCAGTGTACTCTTCTGGATCAATACCGCAATTTTTAAGAACATTAGGATCTACCATACCACAACCACCAATTTCTAACCAACCAGTTCCTTTGGTAATTCTATAATCCGTTTCGGTTTTTAGACCCCAATAAATATCAATTTCGGCGCTAGGTTCCGTAAACGGAAAATAAGACGGACGCAAGCGTATTTTTGATTTCCCAAACATCTCTTTAGTGAAATGCAATAAAGTTTGTTTCAAGTCGGCAAAAGAAACATCTTTATCGATGTACAAACCTTCTACTTGGTGAAAAATACAGTGAGAGCGAGATGAAACTGCCTCGTTACGAAAAACTCTTCCTGGAGAAATCGTTCTAATAGGCGGTTTGTTTTCTTCCATGTAACGTACCTGTACAGACGACGTATGCGTACGCAACAAAATATCTGGATCAGTCTGAATGAAAAAAGTATCTTGCATGTCACGTGCCGGATGGTATTCTGGAAGGTTTAATGCAGTAAAATTATGCCAGTCATCTTCAATTTCAGGTCCTTCAGAAACATTGAAACCAATATTAGAAAAAATATCAATAATCTGGTTTTTTACCAATGAAATAGGGTGACGGGAACCAATAGTTATCGGTTCAGCCGAACGCGTTAAATCACCATAAAAACCTTTAGTTTCCTCTTTACTTTCGAATGCTTCCTGAATGCTTTTTACTTTTTCTTCTGCGGAAGTTTTAAGTAAATTGATTACTTGTCCAAATTCCTTTTTTTGGTCATTAGGAACATTCTTGAACTCAGCAAAAAGCTCTTTCAACAGTCCTTTGCTTCCAAGAAATTTAATTCTAAATGTCTCTAATTCTGCTTTATCTTGTGTTGAGAATGCTTGCGCTTCCCCAATATATTCTTTTATCTTATCTATCATTTTCATCCAATAATTGAGAGTGCAAATTTACAAAAATTTGTTTCAGGTTTAAAGTTTAAATTTCAAAGTTTAGCCAGTAGCCTATTAATTCATGAGTGTTTACCGAAAAATGATTATTCAATCAACTCTCTTTCGATAAAATAATTCACAATAGCTTCTTTCATTAAAACGGATTGTTCCCCTGCTTTAAGCGTTGGCAACTCCTCTTTAACGCGATAATGCGGCCAGCCTTCTTCATCGAAGAATTCAAATTCATAGAATCCGTAAGGTTCTAATAAACGGCAAATCGCAATATGCATCAGGTTTAATTTTTCGTCTTTCTTATATTCACGGTGTACTTTCCCGAGTTCTTGAACCCCAATCAGGTATATGATGGCATCTAAATCTAGGTCTTCTCCTTGTGAAAATTGATTGGAAAGTATATCTACAAGCTGTTCCCAGCGTTCTTTAAGTTGGTTGTCTCTTGACATTTTTTTAGAAAATAAAATAAAGAATAAAGACAAAAGTCCTCATTCTTTGCGTTTGAAAAAATTGATTTTGGCAAAGATAGGAACTACGTTTTTGACTTCGGTATTTTCTATTCTCTATTTTTCTTTATTCTTTTAATGACTTTTCTCTTTTGCTTTCTTTTCTCTCTGTTCTTCCCTCTATTTTCTTTATTCTTCTATCTTTGTTCTAATCTCTTTATTCTTAAACTATGAGTTTTTTAGATATTGTTTTGGGTGCATTACTTCTATATGCTTTATTCAAAGGCATGAAAAATGGGCTTTTTATTGAACTGGCTTCCTTGATTTCACTTATTCTAGGAATCTATATGGCTATAAAATTCTCTTACATGATAAGAGCAATGCTTGCCAATCACGTTTCCTGGTCTCCAAAATATATCGAAATAATCGCTTTTGGGCTCACGTTTATCGGAGTAGCTTTGGCCGTTCATATATTAGCAAAAGTACTAACGGGAATTATGGACTTTGCCTTCTTAGGAATATTCAATAAACTGGCAGGAGGTGTTTTTAGTGTTCTAAAAACCATTTTGCTTTTAAGCGTTGTAATTAATCTTTTTCAGAAAATCAATATAAACAATATGATTGCAAAAGAAGAGACACTTAATAAATCCATGTTTTACAACCCCATTCAAGAAGTTTCAAAATATATTTATCCTTCCTTAGAAAAGTGGTATACTGATTTTAGAGAAACCAAGAAAACAGAATAATGTTTGATTTCACAGTGTTTGAGTAGTGAAGAAAAACTACTTCACTTCCTTGATAGCACTGTTTTCGATCCAACCTTCTGTACCGTCCGTTAATTGGACTTTTTTCCAACTGTCTACTTCTTCTTCAACATAGACTTTTGTCCCTTCATGAAGCACAAAAATAACGGCACTTCCTTTTTGCGGCTCGCTTCTTACCTCTGCAATTTCTACAAAAACAATAGCTGGTTTTTCATTATCGTAATGGCTTTTTTCAAAGACGGCAGCTGCAATTACAATAAATATGGAAATAATAAGTGCAAACATGACAAAAAACGAAATCCTTTTGACTACTGTGGTTTCTGAAAAGTAATACCCTAAAAAAGCCAGTAAAAATGAAACTGCTAATCCTACGGCAATCCATGCCCAAGTATTGTAATGGTAAATTGCGGTGAAATCACGAAGCAACTTGGCAAACCCAACTTTAGGAACTACTTTTACTTCATCAATGGTACGTTTTTGGGCAAACTTAAGGTTATTTGCGGCCTCACGGTCATTTGGACTCAACACTAAGGCCTTTTCGTAGCTATAAATAGCTGGTGCCACTTTATTTAACTTATAATAGCAATTCCCAAGGTTAAAATACAATTCTGCAGATTGCTTGTTTGATTTCAACACAGTTCCATAAGCATCAATCGCTTCGTCGTACTTTCCTGCTTTATACAAATCATTTCCCGTTTCAAAGCCATTTTGAGCAAAGAAAACTTGAGTTGTCAGTAATAATATATAAAAAATATTCTTCATTTTTCGGATGGTCAATTATAAATTATTTATTGTCAATTTTAGATTTGTTTTTCCAAATCAGAAATTATCGACACTGCTTTATCATAATCTTTTTGGATGGTCGCACTAGATGAAGGAGCGTATCTCGCAACTTCACAATTCTCAGTTAGCGCAATAAAGTCATCTACTGCCACAGGATTTGCATTCCTGGTCAACAAAAGTTCTTTGATATTATCTTTACTCATCTCTGAAGTTTCAATATGCAATTTAGCTTTCAAAAAGTTATGCATTGCTTTCTCAAGGGCAACATAAAACGGCTCTTTATTATTAATCTGCTTTTTGGCTTGCGATAAATATTTCTTTGCCAGTTTATTATTTCTTCTTATCCTATTCCCTATTACATCTCCATCAATCGCTTCTTTTTTCTTCTTCAGCAACACTATTATTGGCAGCAACAAAAAAGGAAAAAACAATAAACCATAGAACAATTTGGAACCAAAGAAATCATCTTTATTAATCGCCACAAAATTTGTTTTCAATTTGATAAATTTGAACTGCTCTGTAGCAGAAATTTTATTTTTACCATTTCCTGAATTGGAAGCTACTGCATCAGAAGCAGTGGGACCATCTAAAATAGTAATCATTATCTCAGGAGAGCTTATCGTTTTGTATTTACCTGATCCAGGGTCAAAATAAGAGAATTGCATTGGTTTTACAGGATAATTACCTTTGTATTGTGGTATTATTGTATAACTGTCTGAAATTTTCCCTGACATTCCTGCTAACGACGTATTCACATCTTCACCGTGAACCGCATCATACATTTCTAAAGCATTAGGAACAACCGGCTTTGGTAAATTGAATAACTTCATATTCCCTTTTCCGGTAACACTCACTACCAAGTCAAGGCTTTCCCCGTTTTTCAAACTCGTTTTTGTAGGCGTCACTTTGAAACCAAAATTTCCTACAGCACCTGAAAAATCATCTGGTTTTCCTGCTTCAGGAAGTGGTTTTACATTGATCGTTTTCGCACCTGCAGATACTCTTTTACTATCATCAGCTATAACAACACGACCAAAAACGTCCCTACGGTTTGTGGGCAATTGCACATCGATATCCAATGACAGTGGCTCAATAGTTAAATTACCTGATTTTTGTGGGTATAAAACTGCTTTTTTAAGTACGATATAACGATAACGTTCCCCTTTGAACATTCCTTCTTCGGCAACTAATTGTTTAATCTCAATGTTTTGACTCCAAAAATCATTGTATTTTGGCTTATTGAGTTCTTTAAAATTGCTTATCCCAATATTATTACTGAAATACAATTTGTAAACAACCGTTATAGGTTCATTTACATAAGGATTTGTCTTAGAAATATCAGCAATTAAATACAAATTATTGTCTGCAGAAATACTGGTATCATTAGGATCTCTAGGTTGTTCAACCGCGGCGGTTACATTTATTTTTACCGGACTAGTTTTATAAACCTGCCCATTGTATTCAATAGTCGCCTGCTTGATTGTTAGATTCCCTTTTTGGTTGGGTAGAAGGTAGTAAGAGTACACTTTTTCAAAAGTACTACGTCCATTTATCCAAGACTGACTCACTTGTTGACTTGGTCCTGCAATAACTCTAAATCCGTCAAAAGAAGGCTCAGTAAAATTATCCCCATCGATGTTCATCGCAAAATCAACTCGCAACCTTTCGTTTAGTCCGAGCGTGGTTTTACTCACTTTAGTCTCAAATTGTACCTGAGCCAAAAGTCCTTGAAAACTTAACAGTATTAAAATTAAATATCTTTTCATCTTTTATTCAACACTTATCTTTCCTTTCGGATTTATTTTGTTCTCTGTTTTAGCACTTTGTTTTATTCTTCCCGCAAAAAATCTCAATTACCAATCTTTTTCTGTTTTTGTTGGTTTTCCTTTTACTTTAGTGGCGTTTACTTTATCTTGAATTTTCTTTTCTTCATTGTTTACAGCATCCAAAAGATTTTCTAATCGTTGTTTCGAAATTCCACCAGGTTGTGGTTTCGGTTTCTCTTGATCTTTGGGTTTATCATCCTTGTTCTTCCCATCTTTTTTATCCTTATCCTTGTCATCGCCCTTATCGTCCTTCTTATCTTTGTCTTTGTCTTTCTTGTCCTGATCTTTCTTGTCCTGATCTTTTTTGTCTTTGTCCTTTTTATCCTTGTCTTTTTTGTCTTTGTCGTCTTTAGGCGGATTTTCTTTTAGCATCTTTTTTGCCAATGCATAATTGTACCTTGTTTCCTCATCAGTAGGGTCATTGCGTAACGCATTTTTATATGCTTCAACGGCCTCTGTGTAATTTTTTTCCTTCATAAACACATTCCCTAAGTTATGAAAGCCCTTGTGCTTCTCAGATCTTGATTTAGTGCTTTTAATTGCTTTGGCGTAAGCAAACTTAGCCTCAGAAGCTTGATTTTGTTTGTAGATCGCATTTCCCAAATTATAAGGAGCAGCAGTTCCATTTGGAAATTTTGAACTTGAAATCCTATAATCAGCTTCTGCATCAACAAATTTATTGTCTGCATATTCCTCATTTGCTTTAGGCAAACTTTTATTTTTCTCTTGTGCCAATACTCCCCCCAGCCCTAAAAAAAGAAGCGCGAAAGTCGTAAATATGTATTTTTTAAAATTCTTCATTTTTCTTAAATTATGCTATTCCTTAGAAGCTAAACCTCTTAAAGAATAGACATTTATTTTTCTTCGTTAAATAAATTCAACTTCTTCACCCAGTTTGTTTTCTTTTCCAGCAAAAATAGATCCAAAAACAACAACACAAAAGCGAATCCTAGGAACCATTGAAACTGTGATTGAAAGTCGGCCATTTGCGTAGATTCAAATTCGGTTTTTTGAATTTTATCTAATGTATTCTTAATGTACGCCACGACTTCTTTAGTATTATTCCCATCGATATAGCCACCTTTGGTCGCTTTAGCAATCGTCTCTAAACTAGCACGGTTTAATTTTGTAACAACAACTTCATCATTGTTGTCTCTTTGATAACTTTCTACAACACCATTTTTCTTTAAAGGAATCGTTCCTCCTTTTTCGGTTCCTAACCCTATCGTAATAATTCTCATTCCCTGCTTATTCGCTTCTTCTGCGGCAGCTTGAGCACCGTCAGAATGATCTTCTCCATCAGAAATCAAAATAAGCAACTTCGAAGTTTTACTCTTATCGTCAAAATAAGTGGAAGATAGCTTTATGGCTTCATCTAACGACGTTCCTTGCGATGATACCATTTCGGTATTCATGCTTTGCAGAAACATTTTTGCCACACTGTAATCTGAAGTAATGGGCAATACCGGAAAAGCACTACCTGCATAGGCCAAAATCCCTATTCTATCACTTCCTAATTCATTGATAATTTGGGAAACAATCTGCTTACTTTTTTCTAATCGACTTGGAGCAACATCTTCGGCCAACATACTTTTGGATACATCCATCGCAAAAACGATATCAATTCCTTCTCGTTTTACTGTTTCCATTTTAGTTCCAATTTTTGGATTTACCAACCCAAAAATCAATCCCGTCAAAGCTAAAACAATGACAACAAGTTTAAAAACAGGCTTAAAAACAGAAGATTCTGGACTCAATTTTTTTACTAATTCCAGATCACCAAATTCCTTTTTCTTTTTTCTTTTCCAATATAAATTGTATAGGAATAGTACCACCACTGCTGGCAGTATAAAAAGTAAGTATAAATATTTTATTTCGTCTAATTCCATAATTTTCTAAATTCCAATCCCGAATAATCGGGACAAATTCCAAATTCCAAAAGTCAAATCCCATTTTTCACGTCCAATTTCCACATCCTTCGTAGGAGCTGGGCGAAGGATTCTATATAAAGCTTTTGTAAACCGTATTTCTTAATCCTATCTCAGCTAATAATAAGAAACCGGCAAGCCAAACAAAAGGCCTGTATTTCTCATCATAATCATAGAATTTTAATTCTTCAATTTCAGTCGTTTCCAGTTTATTGATTTCGCCATAAATTTCAGCCAATTTGCTGTTACTTGTTGCTCTAAAATAGCGTCCATCAGTTTTTGTGGCAATACTTTTCATTAGCTTTTCATCAATTTCGACTTTCATCATTTTGAATAAAAAATCACCGTTGGCAGCTACCGCGTATGGAAATTCTGCCATACCGTTTGTTCCAATCCCGATTGTATATACTTTAATCCCATATTGTTTTGCGATGTCTGCCGCCGTTTCCGGTTCAATAAAACCCGCATTGTTCACACCGTCTGTTAAAAGGATAATCACTTTACTCTTGGCTTTACTATCTTTTAAACGATTTACAGCCGTTGCTAATCCCATTCCTATTCCAGTTCCATCCTGTAAAACATTATCATATTTTATACTCTTGATGGCCTCCAGAACAACGGCTTTATCGCTGGTAACTGGAGTTTTCGTATAAGCTTCAGAAGCATAAACCACAAGTCCTATTCTGTCATTAGGTCTTTCATCTGCAAAATCAGCGGCTACTCTTTTTAAAGCTTCCATTCTATTCGGCTTCAAATCTTTGGCGAGCATACTTCCTGACACATCGACTGCCATAACGATGTCTATCCCTTTTGTCGTTTTTGTTTTATTACTGATGTCGACCGTTCTAGGTCTAGCCATAGCTACAATCAAAGAACTTAATGCAGCTAATCTTAATACGCTCAAATAAGGCTTTAGCTTCGCCAATAAAGATTCTGAAGATTTAAATCCCTTAATTGAACTTATTTTTAAAGTTGCTGACTGATCGTTTCTCTTCACAAATAGCCACACTATGGCTATTGGAATCAAAAGAAACAACCAGAAAAACTCAGGATTTAAAAATGTGATATTTCCCATTATTTACTTACTTGTATTAATTCGACAGAGCTCAAGACTCGGTCTGATATTTCATTGGCGTACGAATCCCCTTCTTCATGGAAAATCATGATTTGTTGCAATCCGCCTTCTTGACTAAATAGCACTATTTCATAATACAGCTTTTCGCTGCTATTAGAATCGACATTGAATCTTGAAAACGTTCCATATGATTTTAAACCACTAGCCCCTTCTTTAGTGTCAAAATCTTCTTGTTTCACTATCATATTTTGTGCTCCCTGAGATTCTAATGTCTGTAAGGTAACTTCCATCGATTTCTTCAAATCAATTTCGGCTTCTTGCTTGTATTTAATTGTAGAAACCATCAAGTAAAAATTATCACCAAAACTACCATAGGCAAAAGATTGCATTTCTTTAACTAGCTGCAAACCATTTTTTGGAAGCGATTTTGTTAAATCAATTCTTCGTAGCACTTTTGGCGTTTCAATAGCAACTCCCGGGTTTCCGTACGTACTTCTTATCCATTCTCCTTCAAGCAATTCTTTGGTAGGATGCCCGATAATTGTATCTTTTACATAATCAAATCCTTTAGTAGCGATAAAATAAGTGGTAGTTGCTAACAATAAGAAAACAACCGAAGCTACTGCAATTAGTATGCGTTTGCTTCTCTTTTTCTTTAATTGAATTTGGATCTGTTTTTGTTTTTGTGCTTCATTCAATAAAGTATCCTCTTCAATTTCGACTTCTACAGGAATAGAACTGTCTAGTGTAAGAATTGCTTTTTGTATTTTATTACGATCCTCGGTAATTTCGTACTCTACTGGTTTAGATTTGGCAAATTTAACCAAATCGGCTTGTTTTAAAACACGTTCCAAGTTCTCTATTGTCTCTTGCGAAACTGTCATTTTCTTTCTTACAGAAGCAGCTCTAAGACCCAAAATCAACTCTGAAGTTGTGCTTTCCATAGCTGGAATATCAATTGCTTCTTCAATATAATTACGAGCAATATCTGTCAATTCACTATAATAAGCTTTCACTTCTCCTTTTTGCCAAAGTTCTTTTTGCTCTAAGGTATTCAGTAAGCTGGTTGCTTTTTCTATTGGTGTTTTGTACACCTCTTCTTCAATCTTTTTCTTTTGTTGTCTTTTAACAATCCAATAAACTAATGCTCCTATCCCAAGAATTAAAGCTATAATCAATAAGTATTTCCACCAGTCACCTATCGAACTCTTTGCCGGAACAATGTCTTTAATATCATACATCTTCTGTTTTAAAGTATCCACCTCAACATTTGCCACGTCAACAGAAATCGAGTCCGTTAAATATGGTTTACTGTTAATAAGAATCTTTATACTTGGAATCGTATATTTCCCAGAATCAAACTGTGTTAACCCATATTTTTTGATTAATTCATAACGGTCATTATTTTTAATCGTGTCTATAGGATAAGACCGAATTACTTCGAGAGCTCCGATATTTTTAAGTTTTGGAAAATCAACTTTAGATAAAGTATCCACTGACGCTTTTACCGTCAATTTAAACTCGGCGCCAATTTTGTTCTTAGTCGTATCTATACTGGTTACCACTCGTTTTTGCTGGGCAAAAATAGCAGTGGAAAAAAGCAGTACTAGTAGGTAAAATTTATTCATTTTTTATGTTCAATTTGAGGCACTAATTTTTGATTGACGATGTTCCTGAACGAATTATTTGGCCTGCAAGGTGATTTCCTGCATAATTTTCCTCAAAATTATTGGCAACATTAATAATTAAAGCTGCAAAATCTATCAATCGGTCTTCTAAAATCTGTTTGTTCATCTTTTAAACATTCTATTAAAATCTTAGATCAAAAATCGTTAATCTTCAATCGTTAATCATTACCTCGATTTAAAATAGCCTAATAATTTGGTCACATAACTTTCATCAACCCTAGTATTTACTACACCAGCGCCTGACTTACTGAATGTTTCCTTGAAATAAATTAATTGGTCATTATAATATTTCTCATAATTGAATCGAACTGTCTTCGAACTAGTGTCAACTAATTGTGTTTCTCCTGTTTCGGCATCAGTCATTGGCACCATACCTATATTTGGCATTTTTTGTTCTCTAATATCGTACACCCTAATTCCCGTGATGTCATGTTTCTTAGACGCGATTTTCAACGGATGCTCATAATTTTCAGACATGAAATCAGAAATAACAAATACTATCGCTTTCTTTTTCTGAGTGCTGGATAAAAATTTTAATGCTTGACCTATATCTGTTTTATGGCTTTTGGGTTCAAACTCTATCAATTCACGAATGATACGCAAGACGTGTGACCTTCCTTTTTTTGGCGGAATGTATAATTCAATTTGGTCAGAAAATAAAATCAACCCAATTTTGTCATTATTCTGTGTTGCCGAAAAAGCCATGGTTGCAGCAATTTCCGTAACAATGTCTTTTTTGAATTGGTTTTTAGAACCAAAACTTTCCGATCCTGAGATATCAACCATCAACATCATCGTTAATTCACGCTCCTCTTCAAAGACTTTTACGTGAGCTTCATTGTAACGCGCTGTAACATTCCAGTCAATCGCACGAATGTCATCCCCATATTGGTACTGACGTACTTCACTGAAAGTCATTCCGCGCCCCTTGAATGAAGTGTGGTATTCCCCCGAAAAGATATGATCGCTCAATCTACGGGTTTTAATCTCTATTTTTCGTACTTTTTTTAAAAGCTCTTTTGTATCCATTCTATAATTTGTTTAAAGTTTAAAAGTTTAATGTTTCAAAGTTGCCATTTAACAACCTGAAAATTTAAACATTAAACAAACTTTAAGGTACTTCAACTTCGTTTATAATTTTATTGATAATATCAACAGAGGTAACGTTTTCAGCTTCTGCTTCATAAGTAACCCCAATTCTATGACGCAATACATCATGAACAACGGCACGAACGTCTTCTGGAATTACATAACCACGACGTTTTATAAAAGCATAACATTTGGCTGCATTAGCTAAATTGATACTTCCACGCGGCGAAGCTCCAAAACTGATTAATGGTTTCAAGTCAGCTAGTTTGTATTTCTCTGGATAACGAGTAGCAAAAATAATATCAAGAATATATTTTTCGATTTTTTCGTCCATATACACTTCGCGTACCGCTTCTTGTGCACGTAGAATTTGTTCTACAGAAACAACTTGGTTCACTTTCTCGTAACTTCCTTTTAAGTTTTGACGAACAACCATACGCTCTTCATCCATTTTAGGATAGTCAATAACCGTTTTTAACATAAAACGATCGACTTGCGCTTCTGGAAGTTGGTATGTTCCTTCTTGTTCAATTGGGTTTTGAGTTGCCAATACCAAGAAAGGTCTGTCCAATTTAAAAGTAGTGTCTCCAATGGTCACTTGCTTTTCCTGCATCGCTTCTAATAATGCCGATTGCACTTTAGCTGGCGCACGATTAATCTCATCTGCTAAAACGAAATTAGCAAAAATAGGTCCTTTTTTTATAGAGAATTCATTTTGCTTAATGTTGTATATCATTGTTCCCACAACATCTGCCGGCAATAAATCCGGTGTAAACTGTATCCTGCTAAAAGATCCGTGTACCGCTTGGGAAAGGGTGTTTATAGCTAACGTTTTTGCTAATCCAGGAACACCTTCTAATAAAATATGTCCCTGACCCAAAAGTCCGATTAATAATCTTTCAATCATGTGCTTTTGACCCACAATCACTTTATTCATTTCCATTGTCAAGAGGTCGATAAATGCGCTCTCTCTTTCGATTTTTTCATTGATTGCTCTAATGTCTAAAGTCGATGTATTTTCTTCCATATTGATGTATTTAAAACCTTGAATTTAATGCCTTATATTTGAGAGTGCAAATTGAATTATTTTTTAGAGGTAAGATGTTAAAAAATGGTTAAAACTTCGAATAAAGTCCTAATTTTAAGGACTAATTATGATACAATTTTTATATTTTTAAGAACTTTGAAAAATATACTTTGAATTACAAAAATTACGGGTTTCAGTAAAAAATAAAAACCATGAGCAAAACGATATTATCGCCTATTATAGCAGGCACAATGAATTGGGGGATTTGGGATAAAAACCTAACTCCAAAGGAAATGGAAAACATGATCCATGTCTGTTTAGAAAACAAAATTACCACCTTTGACCATGCCGATATTTATGGTTCTTACACTACCGAAGCTGCCTTCGGAAAAGCATTTACTTCAAGCAAAGTAGCGAGAGAAAAAATGCAGCTGATTTCTAAATGTGGAATCCAAATGCTGGCTGAAAACCGGGACAACAAAATCAAACATTACGACTACTCTAAGTCACACATTATCTGGTCAGTTGAACAATCGTTAAAGAATTTACAAACTGATTATTTAGATGTATTTTTGCTGCACAGACCCAGTCCGTTGATGCAAGCAGATGATATTGCCGAAGCCGTAGAAAAACTAAAATCTGAAGGAAAAATACTTAACTTCGGACTTTCTAATTTTACTAGTTCTCAAACCGAATTAATTCGTCAAAAAACAGAAGTTAGCTACAATCAGGTACAATTCTCGGCAACAAATTTTGAACCTATGGTTGACGGAAGTTTTGATTACATGCAATTGAACAACATTCGTCCGATGTCTTGGAACCCGTTAGGATTTGTTTTTAGAAACGATATCCCGCAAACGCATCGACTGAAAAAAATATTGGCTAAATTGGTCTCAAAATACCATCTTGGTGCTGATACACTTTTACTTGCTTGGGTTTTAAAACACCCAGCCAAAGTTCTTCCTATTGCCGGAACGGTAAATGTCGCCAGAATACAATCGTTAATGAAAGCGGTCGAATTAGACCTTGAAAAAGAAGATTGGTTTGCCATCTGGGCAGAAAGCATGGGGGAAGATGTCTTATAATTCATCGCAGATTTTCCATCTAAAAAAATAAAAATAACTTCAACAATAGTGATTTCAATAGAAATAATAAACCATGAGTAAAACAGCCTTAATAACCGGTGCAACTAGCGGAATTGGTAAAGCAACCGCACAAATATTAGCAAAAAACAATTATAAAATTATCCTATGCGGCAGGCGCGAGGACCGAATGGCCGAACTTGAAAAAGAACTTTCAAAACTGACAGCGGTACATACTTTACTATTTGATGTACGCGATAAAAAAGCCGTATCAGAAAGCATCGCTTCTTTACCCGCTGACTTTTCTACCATCGACATTCTTATTAATAATGCCGGTAACGCACACGGATTAGATCCTATTCAAACAGGTAATTTAGACGATTGGGATGCCATGATCGATATAAATGTAAAAGGGTTATTATATGTTTCGAAAGCCATAATTCCCCAAATGATTGAAAGAAAATCAGGTCATATTATCAATATTGGTTCTACTGCCGCCAAAGAAGTATATCCAAACGGGAACGTATATTGTGCCACAAAACATGCAGTTGATGCACTAAATCAAGGCATGCGAATGGATTTAAATCCATTTGGAATACGAGTGGGTGCTATTCACCCCGGAATGGTGCAAACTGAATTCAGTGAAGTGCGTTTTAAAGGAGATACAGATAGAGCCGAAAAAGTGTACCAAGGATTCACACCCTTACAACCAGAAGATATTGCTGATATTATTCACTTTGTTGTATCTAGACCGTACCATGTTAATATTGCCGATTTAGTAGTGATGAGTACTGCACAAGCTTCTTCAACAATCGTAAAAAAGGATTAAAGCAAAACGCTAAAGGCACTCAGTTTTTTAAATATTTTTATCCAACGGAGTAATCAACAATAATGGTAATCTAAATGATCAACAAGCGCCTTTTAATTAAAAACCTGCTCGCCCAAAATGACGAGAGTAGCTTTTATGACAAAAAGCGCCAATTGAACCTGCACACTCGTGAAGGAAAAGCAAAGTTTTTAAAACATATTTGCGCTTTATCTAATTCCAACCCTGCAAACAATTCTTATATTGTGGTAGGCGTCGAAGATCAAGATAATGAAATCGTAGGGGTGGATTTTTTTGATGACAGCCACATTCAAAATTTAGTGAATGCTTATTTAGAAAACCCTCCTAAGATTCAATATGAAAATGTCCCTTTCCCGAATTTACCAAAAGACAAAGTGATTGGTTTAGTGACCGTAAAACCAAAAAACAACACCTCTTATTTTAAAAAAGGAATCCATACTATTCTAGTCAATAGTGTCTTTATCAGACACGGCAGCAACACGATGCCAACGGAAGAAAAAATAAAAAAGAATTTTCAAAACTCGGAAACCGTAATCGGAATTGAGAATAATGCCAGAAACAATATCGAATATACTTTAGACGGCGTATTTGATTTTATGAGTTTTCGCCACAAAGACATGGCGCCTAAATACAAAGTATTCAAAGAATTATTTGTGATTTGCTGGGCTGGAATTCCAAAAAGAGTGCGTGACAAAACGTTTTTGTCCCGCGTTGATATAGAGCTGATAAATGAGCAAATTAAATTGTTTTATTCTGCTCAAGATGTGGTTACGATCACTTATGATGACGATACTTTTACAATCATTGAATACCTTTCTTTGGGCCTGAATGATAAAACGAGTTATTATCCCTTAGAGAAACAAACCATCTATTTTTATGAAAATGGTTATTACAAAATAGAAAATAAAATGCTCTTCCAACCTCCAGAATTCAGCCGGAAAATGCTTTATCACATTTACAATTCTAATCTTGCTGTGTTAGAAAAACTAAAAAAGGGAGTCACATTAACCGCAAGTGAGCGCAAAGACCTGGAAAATTTACCCTCTACCTTCATGATTTGTTACCTCAACGGATTTGATGATGCTAAAGAAAAACTAGAAGAAGCAAAGTCTCTTTTAAAACCTTTCCCCCACATCTATCTGTCTTTTAAAGAAGCGATGCGAATTTTGAGAAAGATGAAGTACGATGTGAAATAAAAAAATTAAGTCACTATAAGAAAACTAATATACGAAATGCTGTTTAGAAACTTGCAACCTCAATTTATTAGTGCTTTAAGTTTCTGACAAAATTTACAAAAATTTAGACAAGGGTTTGTGAGAAAGCATCTGCAGTGGCGATACTTCCTTTAAAAAAAATTATTTTCTACTAATAGCTCTTAAAAGTGACAAGCAGCAGTAAAAAGGTCATTAATGAAATTGGCGACCATTCGAATAATTAAAAGCGATAAGACGATAAGTGTATTCATTACAGAAAGTTTTTTTGTAAAGTTACTTCAAAATACCACAGTAAACAATCACCAAAAATAGTGATATTTTGGTAGTTGAAAAATAGGAGTTTTATTTCATAATCAACACATTAAATAAAAAAAAATTTAAATATCCACCTATGACCGCAATCTAATTCGCACAAAATTTCAATTATCCTACTTTCCCCAATCTAACCTTCCTTCCTAACAATTAGTATATAGTTTGCCAGAATTAATGATCGGGTCTTTCTCATAGAAGTTGAATTACTAATGTTCAAAAAAACTACTTTAAACACAATCGGACTGCTTTTACTTGGTATGCTATTTTTGGTTCCATTTTCTTTTTAGATAAAAAAAAAGCATAAAAATTCTCACTTCCCAACTCTTTTCCTTAATTTTATAGATTAGAAAAAAAAACATTATTGTTGTTTTTTTATAATCGCGATTGACCAAACACAAAATGAGAACATTAGTTATAGGAGATATACACGGAGGCTTACGTGCACTACACCAAATCATGGAAAGAGCCAAGGTTACTAAGGAAGATTCTTTGATTTTTTTAGGAGATTATGTAGATGGCTGGAGCCAATCTCCACAAGTCCTCGATTACTTAATTGAATTGAATACTACAAACAACTGCATCTTTATTCGGGGTAATCATGACGAATTATTATTGCATTGGCTAAAAGACAGCAAAGACAACCTTATGTGGTACAAGCATGGTGGCGAGGCAACTGTACTTGCTTATGAAAAAGTAGATGTTAGTACAAAACAATTACATGTTGACTTTTTACTTTCGTTAAAGGACTATTATCTTGATGATAAGAAACGCCTTTTTGTTCATGCCGGATTTACAAATATGAATGGGGTTACTTATGAATTTTACCCAAAATTATTTTATTGGGATAGAACCTTGTGGGAAACGGCCTTGTCATTAGACCGAAGTATTAAACCCAATGATTTGACTTATCCAAAACGATTGACACTTTATGACGAAATCTACATAGGACATACCCCCGTCACCCGCATCGGTAAAACGGAACCTACACAAATGGCTTGTGTCTGGAATGTAGACACGGGAGCCGCTTTTAAAGGCCCTTTGACTATAATGGATATCGACACTAAAGAATTCTGGCAAAGTGAACCCTTGAACACTTTGTATTTTGATGAAAAGGGACGAAATTAAATTATAAAAGGTTAATTTTGTAGCGATTTTATTAAAAAAAACACAATTATGAAAAAGGTAATTACATTATTATTGCTATGTACCGTAGGTCTTATTAACGCACAAGCTTTCAAAGGAAACGGAGATGTAAAAGGTCAAGTAGGTTTTAACATACAAGATGGAGGGACAGGAATTTTCATTTCTTCTGATTTTGGAATTGGAGAAAACATGTCCTTGGGGCTTACCTCAAATTACTTATTATCAGTAAATACCAATGCACTTGGAGAAACCCCATCATTTGGAGATCGTATCGACCTTAAAGCACGTTTCAATGCTAACCTAGGAAGTGTAATGCAATTAGATCCTAAAATGGATGTTTATCCTGGTTTAGATTTAGGTTTGAAAAATTTTGGAGCTCATTTAGGCTTCCGTTATTTCTTTACCGAAGGTTTTGGATTATTCGGAGAAGCTGGAGTGCCGATTGCTAAATATGATAAAAACGTAAATGGATTCGACCATTTAAACAATCAGTTTGTTTTTAATATTGGAGCATCATTTAATTTGTAGCCTGAACCAACAATCATTACATTTTTACAATAAAACAAAGGCAATTTGAAAATTTCAAATTGCCTTTTTTATTTTCTATTTTTTTATTGACTATAAATCAAATTTAATTCCTTGTGCCAAAGGCAAAGAAGTTCCATAATTGATTGTATTGGTTTGACGACGCATATACACTTTCCATGCATCTGAACCAGACTCACGTCCACCACCTGTTTCTTTTTCTCCTCCAAAAGCACCACCGATTTCAGCACCAGAAGTTCCAATGTTTACATTAGCAATACCACAATCAGATCCTGCAACAGATAAGAAATGCTCTGCTTCTCTCAGGTTGTTCGTCATAATCGCAGATGATAATCCTTGAGCTACTCCGTTTTGAACGTCAAGCGCATTTTCAACAGTTCCAGAATATTTCAATAAATACAATACTGGAGCAAACGTTTCATGTTGTACGATTTCAAATGAATTGTCAGCTTCTGCAATTGCAGGTTTCACATAACACCCACTTTCATACCCTTCTCCCGAAAGAACACCACCTTCAACAAGAATTTTACCACCTTGTTCTACTACTTTAGTTAACGCTCTATTGTACATTTCAACCGCATGCGTATCGATTAGCGGCCCAACGTGATTGTTTTCGTCTAATGGATTCCCAATGCTCAATTGCTTGTAAGCAGCCACAACAGCGTCTTTTACTGTATCGTAAATACTTTCATGAATAATTAAACGACGTGTTGAAGTACACCTTTGTCCTGCAGTTCCTACAGCTCCAAAAACAGCTCCAATAACAGTCATTTTAATATCAGCATCTGGCGTAACGATGATTGCATTGTTTCCACCTAATTCCAATAATGATCTTCCCAAACGACCTGCTACTGTTTGCGCAACGATTTTCCCCATACGAGTAGAACCTGTTGCAGAAATTAACGGTACACGTTTGTCATTAGTCATCATTTCCCCCACTTTATAATCTCCGTTTATTAAACAAGAAATTCCTTCTGGAAGATTATTTTCTTTAATTACCTCAGCAATTATATTTTGACAGGCAATTCCACACAGTGGCGTTTTCTCTGATGGTTTCCAAACACAAACATCACCAGCGATCCAAGCTAATGCTGTGTTCCAAGCCCAAACTGCTACTGGAAAGTTAAACGCTGAGATAATCCCAACAACTCCCAATGGGTGGTATTGCTCATACATTCTATGTTGCGGACGCTCAGAATGCATTGTTAATCCATGCAATTGACGAGAAAGACCTACTGCAAAATCACAGATATCAATCATCTCCTGAACCTCACCATATCCTTCTTGTAATGATTTCCCCATTTCGTAAGAAACCAATTTACCTAAAGCGTCTTTATTTTCACGTAATTTTTCTCCAAACTGACGCACGATTTCACCACGTTGCGGTGCTGGCATCAATCTGAATGTTTTGAAAGCTTCCGTAGCAGACTGCATTACTTTTTCGTAATCTGCAGCTGTAGAAGTTTTAACTTTCGCTATCAATTGGCCATCTACAGGAGAATAACTTTCAAGGATTTCTCCATTTGAAAAATGATTTAACCCCGTTGATGTTCCTTCATTTATGTCCTTTATGCCCAATTGTGCCAAAGCCTCTTTCATTCCGAATTGATTTGCTATTGTTATCATTGTAACTTTTTTGGTTTAAATTGTTATATTTTTATGTAAAGATATTGTTTAAAGACCTATTATACAAAAATCATCTTATAAAATATTGGTAAGAACAAGACGTTCTTTTTCAAAACCAAGTCCTTTATGCGATTCATCTTAATTAAAAAAAAGATAGAATTGTGCGCTGGCGATTTTATAGCCCCGGTAGAAGCGGCATCTCCCGATTTAGAAAAACAAGGCTTTTTTCAAGCCGTAGTTTTTATTTATCGGGAATACAGCGAATGACGGGAAATAGCTCCTAAAAAAAATAATTCAGTATAGACTTTACTCTTTGGCCATAAATCGAGGATCGGACTCCATAACTGTTCCGCATTTTTCACAAGTTCTCAATGCTTCCGACTTATAAAAATCTTCAAAATGCGGTATAAAGTCTTTTTCTATATCGTTTAGTTCAAAATAGACTTCATGTAATTTATGATTGCAGTTCTCACAGAACCAAAGCAAGCCATCTTTATAGCCTTGTCTAGCCCTTTTTCGTTCAATAACCAAACCGATTGAGCCCTCTGAACGCAATGGGGAATGAGGAACTTTTGCTGGGTGTAGGTACATATCGCCAGCATGGAGCTCTAACACATTGCGCTCGCCATCCTGTTGTGTAATCACTTTTATAGAACCCTCTAATTGATAAAACAATTCTTCAGTCTCATTATAATGAAAATCTTTTCGAGCATTAGGACCCGCAACAATCATAACAATATAATCACCGGAATCCATATATAAATTTTTATTCCCCACCGGTGGTTTCAACAATTGACGATTTTCATCAATCCATTTAGTAAGGTTGAAAGGTTTTGAAATTGCCATTTTATTTTAGTTGTTAAATTAATGTTGCGCTAAGTTACTAAAAAGTCTGAAGCGGTAAAGTTTATAAAATCATAAACTATTTCAATAAGGTTCTAATGAATTTACCAATTAGAAGCGCAACAAAACACCATCCCCAAATTCATTGTAAATTTCTAACCTACCAACCCATCTGACTTTCTATTTCACCTCTTTTATCAAGTAAATATAAACTGGAAAATGATCACTGAAACCAACTTCTGTCTCTGAATGTCGTTTTGGATATCCTTTATATTGGCCGGAAGTTTGTATTAAAAAAGACTTGTTGTAAATCCCTGCTTTCCAATAGTTAAAAGAGGAAAAATTATTCTGAATCAGCGATTGCGAAACCATGATTTGGTCAAAAATATCCCAGGAATCCCGGAAGGCAATCGTACCCAAACCTTTTCTTGCCATATCCTCAAAGGGATTGTATATGCCTAATGGAAGAACATCGGCTTTATTGGCTCTAGCGCCAAGGGCAATTTTTACACTTTTATTGTAAGGCCCATCATTTAAATCCCCCATGGTTAGCACTTTTGCGTTTGGGTTTATGCGCTGCAAAGAATCTATTATTCTTCTATTTAATTCCCCTGCCGCTTCTCGAAAGGGACTTGATTTTTTCTCTCCGCCGGAGCGCGAAGGCCAATGATTGACAATAATATTAATTTCTTCGCCATCTAGAAAACCAGTTACTAAAAGCTGATCTCTCGTAAAGACACGGTTATTATAATTACTTATTTGTAAGGTATCGTCCGTTTTTTCTTCCGCTTCTATTTTGGAATACGCCTTTTTCACAACTTCTTTTCGGTATACTATTAAAGGAATATTGGTATAAGTTGTAGGTCGAAAATATTGTTTTTGATACAACAAAGCCACATCAATTCCTCTCTTATCAGGAGAATCAAAATGGATGATTCCATACTCTTTGTTGGCCATTTTTGATTCCTTGACTAAATCTTCCAGAACGCCTCTGTTCTCGATTTCAGAACAACCAATGAATGTAGGGGAATTTGTGTTTTCAGCCGAACCAATTTCAAGTAATACTCGGGAAAGATTTTGTAGTTTTTGATTGTATTTTTTGGACGTCCACCGTTGTGCTCCTTTTGGCGTCCACTCATCATCATTTGTAGCGGGGTCATTTATAGTATCAAAAAGATTTTCAAAATTATAAAATGCAACTGTATGAATCGCATATTTTTTTTGCTGGCTAAATCCATTTATTATTGGCATAATAAAAAACAACACTAAAAACCACCGTTTAAATCTCATATTTGATTTATAAAAATTAATTATAACCCTCAATACCAGCAACTATTTGAGTAAAAATACTCCATTTTAAGAACAAAGTTCAAATTATTTTTGAAATTCCTTATCTTTGGTTTTTAGTCTATTTGAATGACTTAACTTATTTTAAATATCCCCTAAAAACAAAAACATGCGTACTACCCGATTTTGGCCTATAAACAGTAGTTTCGGTTTTTATAAAGCCTTACTTTTATTTTTTATTTTACAATCTTTCAACAGTCAAGCCCATACACTAATGACAACACCACCCATTTTACAAAAAGGAGATACTATTGCAATTTTGGCAACAGCCAGAAAAAACCTTGATAATAACCTGCAACCTGCTATAGATTTAATACACAGCTGGGGACTAGAAGTTGTTATTGGCAGCACAATTGGTTTAGATGACAATCAGTTAGCGGGTACTGATACCCAAAGAGCAGCCGATTTTCAGAAGCAATTAGACAACCCAAATATTAAAGCGATTTGGTGTGTAAAAGGAGGTTATGGTACGGTACGAATCATTGATTTATTGGATTTTACCAAATTCAAACAAAACCCAAAATGGATTGTTGGTTTTAGTGACATCACTGTTTTACACAATCACCTCAACACAATGGGTTTTAAAACCATTCACGGTGTTATGCCTGTTACAGTTGCTAGAGCAACTCCACAAGCGATTGAAAGCTTACGTGTTTCTCTATTTGGCGAAAAATTGAGTTATACTATTACGTCTGACTTAAAAAACAGAATAGGTAGTGCATCAGGGGAATTAGTAGGTGGGAATTTATCTATTCTATACAGTTTACTAGGATCACCATCGGCAATTGACTGCACAGACAAAATATTGTTCCTTGAAGATTTAGATGAATATTTATATCATATAGACCGTATGATGATGAATTTAAAACGTAACGGTTGCCTGGAAAGCGTTAAAGGAATCATTGTGGGCTCTATGACAGAAATGAAAGACAATGATATTCCATGGGGCAAAAATGCCGTTGAAATTATAGAAGATGTTACTAAAAAATACAATATTCCTGTTATCTATAACTTTCCGGCAGGTCATATTAGAGACAACCGTGCACTTGTTTTAGGCGAAACTGTTCAGATGAAAGTGACTCCACAAAGTGCATCAGTCACTTTCAATTAAAAAAATTAGAATTCAAATGGTTTAAAATTAATAAAATGGCTGAACACAATGATTTAGGGAAGCTGGGTGAGGAAATGGCGGTAGAATTTCTTAGGAAAGAAGGCTATATTATTTTAAATACCAATTGGACTTTTCAAAAAGCAGAAATTGATATCATTGCTAAAAAAGAAAATATCCTTGCTATTGTTGAAGTAAAAACACGTTCCTCACTAGAATTTGGATTGCCTCAGGATTTTGTAAAACCTAAAAAAATTCAACTACTTGTAAAAGCCGTTGACGCCTATGTCAATGAAAAAGAGATCGATGTTGATGTCCGTTTTGACATCATTGCCATCCATAAAGAAGGCAAATCTTTTGTTATTGAACACCTTATAGATGCCTTTTATCATTTTTAATTGATTATTTTTGATGTTATATTTGTAACAAAATGTTTTTTATTTATATTTGCATACGTTTTTAACACAACCAATAAATCAATTAACTACTAGATCTAAGTAAAAACATCTAATATATTATGAAAACTGTTTCATCAATTGTCGAAAATTACATCAAAACAAAGCCTTTTTTATTAAACGCACTCTCTCTTGGAATTATTAATCTGACGTCATTATCAAGAAATATAATGTCAGAATTAGAAAATGAGTTTGGCAAAGAAGTAAAACAAGGCGCGGTTGTAATGTCGTTAAAGAGACTAACGGAAGAACTTGATTTTAGATTAAATCATAAAATTAATAAGGTAATAAAAAATATAGGCGAGATAACCGTACGCTCTGCTTTGACGGATTATACATTCTCTGTTTCTGAAACGGTTTTCAACAAACAAGCCCAACTAATATCAGACATCAATGCCTTAGCTGATGTTTTTTACACCTCATCCAGAGGAGTAAATGAAATCAATCTGGTAGTGAGCAATAGTGTAAACCACCTAGTTGAAAAGCATTTTGTAAGTGAAAAACTGATCCAAAAACTAGACAACCTGGCGTCCATCACCGTTAAATTACCAAAAGAAAATATTGTTGTTCCCGGTATATATTATTTCATCTTTCAGCGTTTAGCCTGGGAAGGGATTATCATTAATGAAGTTATCTCGACCTCTAATGAATTCACTATTTTAGTAAGTGAAGAACAAGTAGATGTTGCTTTTAAAGTAATCAAAGATTTGAAAAATTAGGAATCCTCCCCCCGGCCCCCTCCGAGGGAGGGGGAGCCTATGTGGAAATGGAGGGATTTAAATATACTGTAAACGGTAGATTATATACTCTGTAGAAAACTTAGAGTGTAGGGCTAAAAAAGATGTCTTCCCAGCACTGAAAACTAAAGTACTGAACACTGATTACTTGCTGCAATTCCATTAGACTATCCGTTTTGAACTTAAATTAATCTCTTTTTCCCAACATCTCCATCAACTCTAAAGCTTTTCTTGTTGATTTTGCATTATCGAAAGTGATTAGCAGACGCAAGCCATTTGGCGTTTGTTTCTCTTTCATTTTACAAAGGTCAGTGTGCTTTTGAACAAACTGTAGCACCGCTCTAAAACGTTGCGATTGATAATAATCAGATTGTTGATCAGATACAAAATAACAAATCATCTTGCCTTGTTTCATCACTAGTTTCTCAATTCCTACTTGAGTCGCAATCCACTTGATTCGAATACTATTCATTAAAGCAATTGCTCGTGGAGGCATTGGCCCAAAACGGTCAATCAGTTTTGTCTGGAAGATTTGTAATTCTTCTTCATTTTTTACAGCCGCTAATTCACCATATAAACTCAATCGTTCACTAATGTTATTGATGTATTCATCAGAGAATAACAACTCAAAATCAGTATCGATTTGCAGGTCTTTTACGTACTCTTTGGTTTCAATATTATTCTCTGTAGGATATAAATCCTTGAATTCATTTTCTTTTAATTCCTCTATGGCCTCATTCATGATTTTCTGATAAGTGTCAAAACCTATTTCGTTGATAAAACCACTTTGTTCACCTCCCAATAAATCTCCAGCGCCACGAATCTCTAAATCTTTCATCGCGATATTAAATCCGCTTCCCAGATCACTGAATTGCTCTAATGCCTGAATTCTTTTTCTGGCATCGTCTGTCATTGCTGAATACGGCGGACAGATAAAATAACAAAAAGCCTTCTTGTTGCTTCGTCCCACACGACCGCGCATCTGATGCAAGTCAGATAAACCAAAATTATTGGCATTATTGATGAAAATTGTATTGGCATTGGGAACATCTAACCCGCTTTCAATAATGGTAGTAGCTACCAAAACATCAAATTCCCCGTTCATGAAAGCCAACATCAATTCTTCCAGTTTCTTCCCTTCCATCTGTCCGTGCCCAATTCCAACTCTAGCATTGGGTACCAAACGCTGAATCATTCCCGCGACTTCTTTTATGTTTTCAATTCGGTTATTGATAAAAAACACCTGTCCGTTACGTTGAATCTCATATGAAATCGCATCCCGAATTAACTCTTCGCTAAAACCGACTACATTGGTGTCAATGGGGTACCGATTTGGCGGCGGAGTCGTAATAACCGATAAATCGCGCGCTGCCATCAAAGAAAACTGCAAGGTTCTCGGTATTGGCGTGGCGGTCAATGTCAGCGTATCGACGTTAGCGGCAATAGTCTTTAATTTGTCTTTGACATTAACCCCAAACTTCTGCTCTTCATCAACAATCAACAAGCCAAGATCTTTAAAAACCACATTTTTGTTCACCAATTGATGGGTTCCAATAACGATATCTAGTCTTCCTTCTGCCAAATCCTTTAAAGTTTCGGCTTTTTGTTTGGCTGTTCTAAATCGGTTTAAATAACCAATGGTTACCGGCATGTCTTTCAATCGCTCCGTAAACGTTCGGTAATGTTGGTACGCCAAAATAGTTGTAGGAACTAGAATTGCGACTTGTTTACTGTTATCCACTGCTTTAAAAGCAGCACGAATGGCAACTTCTGTTTTTCCAAAACCTACATCACCACACACTAATCGATCCATCGGACGATCGCTTTCCATATCCGCTTTTACTTCCTGCGTAGATTTAGTTTGATCCGGAGTATCCTCATAAATAAAGGAACTTTCTAATTCGTTTTGCAAATAGCTGTCAGGTGCAAACTGAAATCCTTTATCTAATCTTCTTTTGGCGTACAACTGAATCAAATTGAACGCTATGTGTTTAACTCTTGCCTTAGTTTTTTGTTTTAAAACTTTCCAAGCATTCGATCCCAACTTATAAATTTTGGGCGGTGTCCCGTCTTTACCCGTATATTTTGAGATTTTGTGTAGTGAATGTATGCTCACATACACAATATCATTGTCAGCATAAACCAGTTTTATAGCTTCCTGAGTTTTGTTTTCGACCTGTATTTTTTGCAAACCTCCAAAACGTCCAATTCCGTGATCGATGTGTGTTACATAATCACCAACGGACAGCGTTGTTAATTCTTTTAAAGTGATATTTTGCTTTTTCGAATAGCTACTCTTAATGTTGAATTTATGGTAGCGTTCAAAAATCTGGTGATCGGTATAACAGGTAATTTGGTTTTCTTCATCAATAAAACCTTGGTACAAAGGCATAACAATCGTATTGTATTGTTTTCGGATATTCTCGGAGTTGGATTCGTCTAAACTTGTAAAAATATCATGAAATCGTTTTGCCTGTCCTTCATTTGAACAAAATAAATAATTTTTATAACCGTTAAACTGATTTTCACTCAGGTTGTTCAACAACAAATCAAATTGCTTGTTGAATGACGGTTGTGGCTGAATGTGGAATTCGAATTTCTTAGCGATTTTAAAAATTGGCGTTGGACTCAATTCTACTATCGAAAAGTCTAAGGCTCTTTTTATAAAAGTCTTTTGGTTCAAAAACAATTGATCCGGCGTAGCATGTTTAATGTCTTTTGACAATTTTTCAAAAGCTTCTTCTGCCCTAGCAAATTGCTTGTCTAATTGAGAAAAAAGGTCTTCGGTATTTTGAATAAACAGCACTGTTTTCTCTGAAATATAGTCCAGGAAGCTTTCTCTGTTCTCCTGAAAAACTTTGTTCTCCACGTTTGGGATTATCGTAATTTTATTCTGTTTTTCAAGTGACAACTGGGTCGATACATCAAAGCTACGAATGCTTTCGACTTCATCTCCAAAAAATTCGATTCGGTACGGATTATCATTTGAAAAAGAAAACACATCGACGATACCTCCACGAACAGAAAACTCTCCAGGTTCTGTAATGAAATCGACTCTTTTGAATTCATATTCGAATAAAACCTCGTTGATAAAATCTATCGATATCTTATCGCCTACGGACACTTTTAATGTGTTTTTATCTAAATCTCTACGAGTCACTACTTTTTCAAATAGCGCTTCGGGATATGTTACGATTACAGCCGGTTTCTTGCGGGAATTTATTCTGTTGAGCACTTCGGCGCGCAACAAAACATTGGCGTTATCAGTATCTTCAATTTGGTACGGACGACGATAAGAGCCTGGATAAAACAACACATCCTTATCACCAATCATTTGTTCTAAATCATTCAAATAGTAGGCTGCTTCCTCTTTATTGTTTAAAACGATAAGGAAAGGAGCATCTGCTTTTTTAAATAACGCTCGTATGACAAAAGATGTTGCTGATCCCAGCAAGCCATCAAGATGTAATTTTGGTTGATTATTTTCCTGTAAACGTTCAACGATTTGTTGAATTTTAGGCGAATTATCAAAGATGTTATATAGGGCAGCTTTACTCAATTTGAGGGAGATTTGGATCGTTTATTGTTGGACTACTATTGGGAATGGCTCTGGAGGCATCCATCATTTTCATTAAATCAGATTCCCCTTCTTCCACGGGAATTTTACTTTTTTCAACGATTTTATCCATCTGTCTCTGTAACGACGCCAGCTCATTGTTGATTTCAGCAATCAAATGCACCACTTTTTTATCCGGAATATTATCTAAATGAATGTACAAATCTAACAATCGTACTTTAGTGATTAAGGTTGAAATTCTGCTTTTAATTTGTGGTTTATCAAATTGAATCGGCAAATTCTCATTCAATGCCATTGCTTTTTTAGAGATGGCTGTCGCTTTTTGTTGAAATGCTCCAATAGTCCTTTTCGGTTTTTGAGCCAGTTCAGTCAAAAACAGACGAAGCTCATTCCAGGTGGCCACACTTTCTTCTGCAGTGGTGTTTATAGGAGTGTCATAAAAAACCCAACCTTTTTTAATATTTGAAAAAATGACTTCCTTTTTTTTGGCGTCTTTTTCGTTTTCTGCTATCCTTTTTTGGTTATCATCTTTACAGGAAGTAAGGCTAATAATCAGAAAAAGAAAGGGTATTATTTTATATTTCATAGGAATGCTGTCTGTTGTTTTTAGAGTCCTGTGTAATTAGCAAAGCCTCTTTCGTCTCGCCGTCGAAATTCTTTTACGCTCATTTCATTGCGATTACAAGGAAGCACAAAGTTACAAAGTAAATTTATAATTACAGATTCGAATATGTAAATTCCAATGCGATGCCAAACACTACGTTTATGGCATCAAAAACGCTAAAATAACGAACAGAAAAGTATCATTTCAGGTGTTTTTATATCGGATTTATAATCCTGAAAGAACACGGCAAAAATATTTACGAAAACGTTACCTTTGCGATTCAAAAAATAATCAATATGAGTACGAAAATATTAATTATAGGCGCTTGTGGACAAATAGGTACCGAGTTAACCCATTCTCTGAGAAAAATATACGGAGCTGATAATGTTATCGCTTCTGATATTCGAAAACTAAATAACGATGTTGTTAATTCAGGTAAATTTGAAGTAATAAACGCATTGGATTTCAATCAGATTGAGCATCTTGTGGAAGTTCATAAAATCGATGAAATCTATTTGATGGCAGCATTACTGTCAGCAACAGCGGAAAAAAACCCTGCTTTCGCCTGGGATTTAAATATGAATTCTTTATTTCACGTTTTGAATTTGGCTAAAGCCAAAAAAATAAAAAAAATATTCTGGCCATCGAGTATTGCTGTTTTTGGTCCAACAACACCAAAAGAAAACACGCCTCAATATACCATCATGGAGCCGTCCACGGTATACGGAATCAGCAAGCAATCTGGTGAAAGATGGTGTGAATACTACCATAATATTTTTGGTGTGGATGTGAGAAGCATCCGTTACCCAGGATTAATCAGTTATTCTTCCCCTCCTGGTGGTGGAACGACGGATTATGCCGTAGATATTTTCCACAAAGCATTGGCCGATAAAAAATACGAGTGCTTTTTATCTTCAGAAACTAAAATGCCGATGATGTATATGGATGATGCCATTGCCGCAACAATCCAAATTATGCAAGCGCCGGCTGAACAGATTAAGATACGTTCTTCGTATAACTTGGCCGCGATGAGCTTTACGCCAACAGAAATCGCAGCGGAGATCAAAAAACACATTCCTGAATTTAAGATTACCTACGAACCGGACTTTCGTCAAAAAATAGCCGACAGCTGGCCAGCAAGTATTGATGACAATCACGCGAGAACAGACTGGAACTGGGATCATAAATACGACTTGGAAACCATGACAGTAGATATGATAGAACATTTAAAATAATGCAGAAAAAAGAACATAAAAAAAGTCTAGCTTGAAAACTAGACTTTTTTGATTTGAGATCAATTGATTTACAAAATATGTGTCAGTTATATTACCAATGTTTCTAATTAGTGGTAAAGAATCATTACCGAAGGAAATGTATGAGAAAGGAACATTAGTAAATTATTGTATAAATCGATAATACGTCATACTCATTGTTTCTTAAACAGCATTGATGTTGGGTTTCCATTAAACTCTATTGATAAATATGTATCATTACCATCTTGAGTAATACCATTTATTGCATAGCAATTTATTTTCCCTATACTTGTTATCAACTTTAAGTACTCATATTCCGAATCAATTTTATTTCCACAAGATGTGTTTGTGATGGTAAAATCAGATGTGTTCAAAAACTTACTTGCATAGTATCTATTACATTTACCATCTAATGAAAAGATCCAAATCCTATTAGAATCACCATCCGCAACCCATGAACCAACAATTCTCGCCTTAGTAGATTGTTGGTTGAAAGAATCTTTTATTGTGAAAGAAAATATAATTACCGGGATAAGTATAAATACAATTTTAGCTAAAATGTTTTTTGTGCTTTTTTTCTTGATTTTTTTGTCAGTAGTTTATCTTGTTTTTGGCTCAACTAAAGCCGCTATCAAACAATGAAAATTATTCTTTTTATTGGGCTTTTCTGAGTTACAGAATGAAAAGCCAGATGACCTTAGCTCAGCAGCTAAAGTGTGTAGGATTAGTCAAATAGCTTAAGAGATATTGCCACAATACTACCGTAGTGATAATAATCACTAGTTTATTTTTTATTACCCTCTAAAATGATTAATTCAGCCAGCAAACGCCCTGATTTCATAGCAGCATTTATAGAACCGTTTAACAAATGGTCGCCACAGCAATATAAATTGTCGCTGATTTTCATATCAGTAATTGTCAAATCATCTTTAAGAACAGTTAGATTTGGCAATGCGTATTTAACTTTATAGGTCTTCAAATGCGACCACTCTTCTACTTGTTTTCCAAACCAAGGTTCTAGTTCCTCTTTAATTTTTTCGGCTAATTCCTGGTCCTCAAAATCTAAGATCCCATTACAAGATACTGAAATTAAAACTTTCCCCGCGGGAGCATAGGCAGTGCTGACGTTTGTCATGACAGTCAAGTTGTTTACCAGTTTTTCCTTTTCAGAAGCGTTTAAAATTACAACTGCTTTGTTTGAAGGTGCAATCGTGGTTTGAAAGTAGACATTAGTAACAGAACGATATCCGGTTTCAACATTACTTTTTAATTTCGAAACAAGATCATTCGCCTCGGTCGCAACTATAATAATATCCGATTTTATTTCAGCCGCCGAGCTGGTGAAAATGCTGTTTTCATGAATGTCGACGACTTTTGTATTGTACAAAAAAGTATCGGCAGGCAATTGAATAGCTAGTTGTTTTGGGATTTCTTCCATACCTAATGCGGGAAGTGCGGCGTCACCTTCTGAAAACATTTTCATAACAAAATCAAACATCCTGTTTGGGGTTTCCAATTTGTTCTCTAGAAAAATACCCGAGAAAAAGGGTTTAAAAAAACGATTAATCATTTTTGAACTGAATCCGTAACTTTTCAATTGCTCCAAGCTTGATTTTTGCTCTTGCAAAAAGATGCCCTTAATCGATTTCCTTATTAATTTTTGTTTCAATACAAAAGTATTGAATTTATCTTTCAACGAACCCACTGGGGCAAAAACGGTTCCTAATAATGCTGACGGTCTTCTAAACGGGTCGGCAATTTCAAATTGACCTCCATCATAAAGGACAGTTGCGCCGGGTAAAAATTTTTTAAGTTCTAATGCCTCGTAATCCAAAAGCATTTTCGCTTCAGGATAAGAGGTTAGCAAAACCTGAAAACCGCGATCTAGCCTAAATCCATCTACTACATCAGTCTTAATTCTCCCACCTACCCTGTCACTAGCCTCTATAATTTTTACAGAAAAGCCCTCGCGATGCAAATATAACCCTACTGAAAGTCCTGAAATTCCTGCGCCAATAATTGTTATACTTGGTTTCATGTCTTTTTATAAAATCGTTTGATACAAATTTAGTGTTTCCTTTCGTTGAACACAATACTCTCCTTTTCCTAAATACAAAAAAGGTCGCAAAATATAAATTTTGCGACCTTTTGTTTTTATTGTAGAATTCCATTTTTTGTAAACATCTTACTCAGTTTGGTAAATTCTAATTCTGATTTCACTTCTAATAAATCACGGGTTTTCCCATTCTTTAATTCTATAAAATATTTTTTCCTTCCTAAAAAAATCCGCTTATTCAATCCTTTTATTTGATCAGCAGGTATTTTCTCTCTTGTTGATTTTTTAAAAATAGCATTATAAAGTATCACAATCGAAACAACTCCTAATACCAACCATATTATTTTCATGAAACCAAAGCTTGCTTTTACATCTGATAAATTTAGAATCGCATTCAGTAGATTTAAAACCATCAAAAAGTTTATTAAAAAGGCATAGTTTTTAAGCCCATCCCTAATCTCTATTGATTTATTAGATTCGTTATATTTAATGTTCATGAACCAAAACTTAAGTTTAGAAATACAATTTATTGTTTAAAAACGTTATTCTCTTGTTTTACATCAGCCATTAATCCGCTTGGATCGATAGTGATTTTTTTGATTGTGCTTTTTGCTTTCCCAATTGTAAAATCGTAGTTAGAAGCAGCCCAAGTCCAGTCATTCAAAATCGTTCTTTTTACTTCCGGATTAGGATTCTCTTTTTCAAAACTCATCATACGCAATGGAACATAAAAGCTTTCCATAGTTCCATCAGTATACTCCACTAATAGGTCAATAGGCATTGGCATTCTGCCAATTCTTTCTAAACTTACAGTAGTTGTGTCACCGTTATCAGTTACCGCTTTGACTCCATAATCAATCGTATTCAACGTTTCTGTCCAGTCCACTAAATACCAGTCTAAATTAGCGCCTGAAACACGTTCAGCGGTTCTTTTGATGTCATTAGGTGTAGGATGTTTGAATTTAAAATCATAAAAATACCTTTTGATGGTTTCTGCTGTTTTATCTTCTCCTATCAGGTAATTTAATTGAGACAAAAATAAACTCCCTTTTACATAAGACGAAATACTGTACGGTCTGTTTTCATCATAACGATCTCCATGAGTAGTTTGCGGTTGCTCTTTCCCTGAATTCACTAAACTATAATAAGCCTTGTAATTTCCTTCAAAAGGGTTTTCAACTTTAGTAGTTCCTAATTCATTTTGCGCCCAGTCTTCAACATAAGTTGTAAAACCTTCATCCATCCATGGATGCTTTGACTCATTTGAAGCCAAAATATGTTGGAACCAAGAGTGTCCTAATTCATGCGTTGCGGTACCATAAATACCTTCAAGAGTTCCGTTTCCTAGCATCAAAGTACACATGGCATATTCCATTCCACCATCGCCACCTTGAATAAATGAATATTGTTTGTATGGATAATTCCCAATATTTTTATTGTAAAAATCCATTACTTTAACCATCATCGGCTCTACCTTTTTCCAGTTTTCAATAGTCTTTGGATAATTTTTATAAAGGAAATGTAAGTCAACATCATTTGGTCCTTTTACTACATCATGAATGTAGTTTTTATCGGCAGCCCAAGTAAAATCATGGACCATAGGTGCTACAAAATGCCAAGTCAACATTTTTAGTTTCTTAGGATAGTTTACGTTAACACCAGCGTCTTCGTATCCGTGTCCAATTTCGTTTTGATTTTGTAAATATCCTGAACCTCCTAAAGTATATTCTTTATCAATAGTAATGTTTACGTCAAAATCTCCCCAGACACCGTGAAATTCTCTGGCGATATAAGGATCAGCATGCCAACCTTCAAAATCAAATTCGGCCATTTTTGGATACCATTGCGACATTGATAATTCAACACCTTCTGAATTGTTTCTACCAGAACGACGAATTTGTACTGGAACCTGTCCGTCAAAATTTAATGTGAAAGTAGTTTTGCTGTTCGGTAGTATTGGCTTAGCCAAAGTAACCTCAAGAATTGTACCCACTGTTTTTGCTTCGGCGGCAACACCGTCTTGTTTAAAATCAGTAATCTTTAAGTAGCCTATTTCGTTTGGTTTTAAGCTTTCGATACGACTTACTTTAACGTCTTTACCATCTACTTTAACCTTGTTTACCATTCTTCCATCAGGATATTTGATGCTGTGTAATCTCGCATCCATTTCGCTGCCTGGTTGAAAAGCATTATTGAACAAATGATAATACACTTTTCTCAAAGTGTCTGGCGAATTATTAGTATAAATTAATTCTTGCGTCCCCTTGTATTGATAATTTTTAACGTCCATAGCAACGTCCATCTTGTAGTCAACATGTTGTTGCCAATAAGCCGAACTTTGGGCAGAGACGGCTGCTAAATTAAAAGTAATAAAAGAAATTAAAAGCAGTTTTTTCATGGTATTTAAATAAAAAATGGAAGGACAGTTGTCCTTCCATTGGATTTATAACTATTCTCTTTATTTTTTTGACATTTTATCCGCCATTAACAAGGCGTTGTATGCGTTTACTATCTTTCCTGATTGAGATAAAGTTGTAAAAGAACGGCTGTCTTTTGGATTCCCTCCTACAACAACATTTTCAGCAATCGCAACACCTGAATCCATCAAAATGTGTTTTACTTGTGATGCTGATAATTTTGGATAATAAGAACGAATTAAAGCCGCAACTCCAGCAACATTTGGCGAAGCCATTGAAGTACCTTGCAAGTATTTATAAGTGTTATTTGGCGTTGTAGCATAAATTTTTACACCTGGTGCAAAAACATCAACATTCACTTTCCCAATATTAGAGAAACGCGCCACTACTTTATCACCATACTCAAAATTCAGTGCACCAATAGTAATCATGTTGTCAGCAAATTCTGTTTTTTTATCATCAGAATCGTTAGGGTAGTTATTGTATGAATCAATGTCTTTTGAATCATTTCCAGCAGCATGAACAATTAATACATCTTTCTTTTCAGCATATTTAATAGCGTCATATACCCATTGTTTGTGAGGAGAAAAACTTTTTCCAAAACTACCGTTGATTACTTTCGCTCCGTTATCAACTGCATAACGAATTCCAAGTGCGATATCTTTATCATACTCATCTCCGTCTGGCACCGCACGAACAGTCAAAATTTCAACATTATTAGCAATTCCATCCCCTCCTATATTGTTATATCTAACCTGAGCAACGATTCCTGCAACGTGAGTTCCGTGAAGAATTTCTTCCTTATCTGGACCCATAACATTATTATTTCCGTATTTTGTATCAGTGATATCGTTTGGATTGTCTCCCAATACTGCTCTATAATCTTGTTTTAGATTATCCCCATTAAGAAGAGCAGTCATTTCGTCAATATCACCTTGAATCGCTTTTTGCAAATCAACTATGCTCATACCATAAGATAGCATTCTTTGCATTGTTACTTTACTTTCTAATATTGTCGTGTCTTTTGAGTCAATCGCATTTACTTCGTCACTAGTATAAATAGGCTTCGCTAAATTCTTACCTACAATTGCATCCGCACTTGCCATTACAGTTAATAGTTCCTGTAAACGAGTTTTCCCTGCTTCTGCTTTAGCTATTTTTTCATCATTGATTTTCTTCGCTTCCTGATAAGTTACCTCATCTACTAAATTTTTATCTTTGATAATTCTTTCATATTCAAGATTTTCTTTGGTGATGTCTCCAAGGAAATTCCAACCATGAATATCATCAACGTATCCATTTTTATCATCATCAATTCCGTTTCCAGGAATCTCTTTTGTATTAGTCCAAACCACATCTTTTAAATCCTCATGTTCGATATCCACACCTGAATCTACAATTCCAACAATGACTTTTACTCCTTTTTTATCTTTTAAAAGTTCTGCATAAGCTCTGTCAACACTCATTCCAGGAATAGTGTCATTTACGATGTCTAAATGACTCCAACGTTTTAATTCATTTTCTTGTAAAGCAGCAGTTTTTTTAACATTTAAAGGGGCGGTAATTGCCGTTAAAGAACTAAAACTTGAAACTTGTTTTTGAGCTCCACATCCAGCCAAAACCAAAACGGCAAAGGCAGAAAGGCAAATCGGTTTAATACTATTCATTGATTATTTTCTTTATGAGTTGTAAATATTGGTCTAAAATAATTTATTTTGTTACAAAAATAATGAGATTAACACTAATTTATGAGTTTATAACTGCTTCTCAAGGGCATCCTGATTAATCCCATAATAGTGTCGTATCAAAAAAAGAGCTATCCTTTCAGACAGCTCTTTTTGTATTTTAATTCAAAAAATTTTATACTTAATTAGTAAACTGTTTAAAATAATCATCAAACATTTTAATGTAAGTCTCTTTGTTTTCAAAATCGTAAGAACCTTTGTCTATGTTCTCAATCATTTTTGAACAATCAGAAAAATATGCTCTTAACGCTTTTCTTCTTCCCAGGAATGCTGGTAGGCTAAGAAACTCCTATTCGATTTGTTTTTTCAACACCTAATCATCCTGAGGGAAGAATTCGTGATGTAGAGATACTTTAGATCCCATTTTAACTTCTTCAAAATTTTGCAACAAATTCAAAACTTACCTATTTACGTAGCTTTTTTCTAAACCATACTATCACCCTTTTCTTTATAAAACGGCTTCACAAGAGAAAACTTCCTTCAATCGCACTCCTTTTTCGGTATGTTGCACGGTAATAATCTCATTGTGCGCATCATGTTCTAGGAACAAATAGTAATCATTGTCGGCAGCAGCATTAAGGAATTTGGTTTTCTCCGGCATCGTTAACAACGGTCTTGTGTCATACCCCATTACGTAGGCAACTGGTATGTGTCCAGCTGTAGCCAATAGATCAGCACAAAAAACGATCGTCTTACCTTTATATTGAATGTGAGGAATCATTTGCTTTTCGGTATGACCGTCTGCAAAGAAAATCCCAAATCCCAATTCTGATTTTTCGAGAAAATCACCTTCAGGCTTTTTGATGAAATTCAGCTGTCCGCTTTCTTGCATTGGCAAAATATTTTCAGATAAGAAAGAAGCCTTCTCTCTAGGATTAGGTTTTGTCGCCCATTCCCAATGATTCTCGTTCGACCAAAATTTAGCGTTTTTAAAAGCTGGCTCATAGCCTGTCTTCTCCTTGTTCCATTGCACACTTCCGCCACAATGGTCAAAATGCAAATGTGTCATAAAAACATCGGTAATGTCATCACGACTAAAACCATGTTTCGCCAACGATTTATCCATAGAGTGAGAACCCCAAAGCGAATAGTAACCAAAGAATTTCTCTGATTGCTTATCACCCATTCCGGTGTCAATTAATATTAATCGTTTGCCATCTTCAATAAGCAGACATCTTGCTGCGATATCGATCAAATTATTAGCATCTGCAGGATTGGTTCGGCTCCAAATAGTTTTTGGAACAACTCCAAACATTGCACCACCATCTAATTTAAAATTCCCTGTTTCTATAGGATATAATTTCATTTTTTTTTGAATTGAAAGATTAAAAATTGAAGAATTAAAAGATTCTAATTAGATCACCCGATCCTTTAACAAAAAGGAGATTTTTATTTGAATCCTTATCTTTTTCATAAAGATATTGCAATTTATGAAAATTGATCTGCTTTAAATGAAATCCCATCGACTTTTTCTATTTTACAATTAGTTATAAAAATGTTATCGGTTATGGAAAAAGGTTTTTATATAGTACCTTTGTAGTTAATTTAGACAAAATCAATATAACAATGATAAAGGTTTCAGATACTGCCAAAAAGAAAATCATCGATTTGATGAAAGAGGACGGTTTTGATGCTGCTACAGACTACGTAAGAGTAGGCGTGAAAAGTGGCGGATGCTCCGGTTTGTCTTATGATTTGAAATTTGACAAAGCCAAAAGCGAAGACGATAAAATATTCATAGACAACGAAATAACAATTGCAGTGGAGAAAAAATCTTTTCTTTATTTAGCTGGAACAATTTTAGAGTTCTCTGGCGGAATAAACGGAAAAGGATTCATTTTCAACAATCCTAATGCAAATAGAACATGTGGATGTGGGGAAAGTTTCTCACTTTAATAACACATCGACTTAAAAAACATAAATTTCACACTATTTAGAAATTAAGAAAATGAAGCGCATACAACGCTCAAATCAACTTAATTCCTAAATGGTTCTAATTAGAAGAAAAAATGTCAAAATACACAGAAGACGATTTAAAACTCGAACTCGAAACTAAAGAATATGAGTACGGATTTTACACCGAATTAGAATCGGACACATTTCCTATTGGCTTAAATGAAGATATCGTTCGCGCTATCTCGCTTAGAAAAGAAGAACCAGAATGGATGACTGAATGGCGTCTTGAGGCTTTTCGTGCTTGGCAGGAAATGATCGAACCAGAGTGGGCTAACGTACATTATACAAAACCAGATTTTCAGGCTATTTCTTATTATTCTGCGCCAAAAGCGGTAGATCCTAATAAAACATTAGATGATGTAGATCCGGAACTTTTAGAAATGTATAAAAAGTTAGGTATCTCTGTCGATGAGCAAAAGATGATGAATAATGTGGCTATGGATATTGTGGTTGACTCTGTTTCAGTCGCTACAACATTCAAGAAAACATTAGGAGAGAAAGGAATAATCTTCATGAGTATTTCTGAAGCCATTAAAGAACATCCTGAATTAGTTCGTAAATATCTAGGAACTGTTGTTCCACAAAAAGATAATTTTTACGCAGCATTGAATTCAGCTGTATTCTCTGACGGTTCATTCTGCTATATTCCTAAAGGCGTTCGTTGCCCAATGGAACTTTCAACCTACTTTAGAATAAATCAAGCTGGAACAGGCCAATTTGAAAGAACATTACTAATTGCCGATGAAGGTAGTTATGTAAGTTACCTTGAAGGTTGTACTGCACCGAGTCGTGATGAAAATCAATTGCACGCTGCCGTAGTAGAATTAGTTGCTATGGACGATGCAGAAATTAAATATTCTACAGTACAAAACTGGTATCCTGGAAACAAAGAAGGTAAAGGTGGAGTTTTCAATTTTGTGACTAAAAGAGGAATCTGCGAGAAGAATGCAAAAATCTCCTGGACACAAGTAGAAACTGGTTCTGCCGTAACTTGGAAATATCCATCTGTTATATTAAAAGGAGACAATTCAGTAGGAGAGTTTTATTCGATTGCTGTTACCAATAATTTTCAACAAGCAGATACGGGAACAAAAATGATCCATTTAGGTAAAAATACTAAATCGACTATTATTTCTAAAGGAATTTCAGCGGGACAATCACAAAACAGTTATAGAGGCTTAGTTCGTATTTCGCCAAATGCTGATAACGCCAGAAACTTTTCACAATGTGATTCGTTATTAATGGGTAACAACTGTGGAGCGCATACTTTCCCTTATATCGAAAGCAAAAATCCATCAGCAAAAATTGAACATGAGGCTACAACAAGTAAAATTGGCGAAGACCAAGTTTTCTATTGCAACCAACGTGGAATCCCAACTGAGAAGGCAATTGCTTTAATCGTGAATGGTTTCAGTAAAGATGTACTAAACAAGTTACCAATGGAGTTTGCTGTGGAAGCACAAAAATTATTGGAAATATCTCTTGAAGGTTCGGTAGGATAATTTTCCTGCTGCAAAAGAGAACTAAATGAATCTTAATACCTTAATGGTTTAAAATAAAAAACGAATGTTAAGCATAAAAAATTTACACGCCTCAATAGGTGACAAAGAAATATTAAAAGGAATTAATCTTGAAGTAAAAGCAGGAGAAATTCATGCCATAATGGGGCCAAACGGTGCTGGAAAAAGTACGCTTGCGTCAATCATTGCAGGAAATGAAAACTACGAGGTAACCGAAGGAGAAATCACTTTAGAAGGAGAAGACCTTAGTGAATTAGCTCCAGAAGAAAGAGCACACAAAGGAGTGTTTCTTTCGTTTCAATATCCAGTAGAGATTCCCGGAGTTTCAGTAACGAATTTTATCAGAACAGCAATCAACGAGACTCGTAAAGCAAACGGACACGAAGAAATGCCTGCTAACGAAATGCTAAAAGTGATTCGTGAAAAATCAGAATTATTAGAAATTGACAGAAAATTTTTGTCTCGTTCTCTTAACGAAGGATTTTCAGGTGGAGAGAAAAAACGTAACGAGATTTTCCAAATGGCAATGTTAGAGCCAAAATTAGCTATCCTTGATGAAACTGATTCTGGATTAGATATCGATGCGTTACGTATCGTAGCTAACGGAGTTAATAAATTAAAAAGCGACAAAAACGCAATTGTAGTAATTACGCACTACCAACGTTTATTAGATTATATTGTTCCTGATTTCGTTCATGTTTTACTTAACGGTAAAATTGTAAAATCTGGAGACGCTTCTTTAGCTTTAGAGCTAGAAGAAAGAGGATACGACTGGATCAAACAAGAACAAGAAGCATAAAATTTTGTTTGAAGTTTAAAGTTTAAAGTTGCCGCGAGCTAACTTTAAATTTTTAAACCTTAAACTTTAAACAATAAAAAAAATGGATTTGAAAGAAAAATTAATCTCGTCTTTTATGGCTTTCGAAGAGCGCATCGATGTTCACACTGAACTTCACGATGTAAGAACTTCGGCTATGAAAAACTTTGAAAATAAAGGGTTCCCAACAAAGAAAGATGAAGCTTGGAAATATACTTCGCTAAATGCTCTCTTAAAAAACGACTTTACCGTTTTCCCTAAAAAAGAAAACAGTATTCAATATTCTGATGTAAAAAAATATTTTTTACATGAAGTAGATACTTATAAAGTAGTATTTATTGATGGTATTTTCAGTTCGTACTTATCGTCTACAACCCACGAAGGAATCGATGTTTGCTTAATGTCTTCGGCATTGAATAAACCAAAATACAAAATGATTATTGACAACTACTATAATCAAATTGCTAACAAAGAAGAAAGTTTAACTTCATTGAATACGGCTTTTGCTACTGAAGGAGCTTACATCAATATTCCAAAAAGCAAAGTCGCTGACAAACCTATTGAAATCATGTATTTCTCTACGGGAAATGAGTCTGCGCTTATGGTGCAACCACGAAACTTGGTGATTGTAGGTGAAAATTCACATGTTCAAATTATTGAGCGTCACCAGAGTTTGACTGAAAATCCAGTATTAACCAATTCGGTTACTGAGATTTTTGCTCAAAAACGCGCCATAGTGGATTTCTATAAAATTCAAAATGACAACCTAACCGCTAACTTGATTGACAATACTTACGTGTCGCAAAAACAAGAAAGTAGTGTTGCGGTTAATACTTTTTCTTTTGGTGGAAACCTAACTAGAAACAACTTGAACTTCTACCATTTTGGAGAAAGAATAGTAAGTTACTTAAACGGAATTACGATTATTGGAGAAAAACAGCACGTAGACCATTACACATTGGTACAACATGCTACTCCAAATTGTGAAAGCCACCAAGATTACAAAGGAATCTTTTCTGACCGTTCGACCGGTGTTTTCAACGGGAAAATCTACGTAGAGAAAGAAGCTCAAAAAACAAACGCATTCCAAAAAAACAATAATATCCTATTGAGTGATAAAGCAACAATAAACGCTAAACCACAATTAGAGATTTTTGCTGATGATGTAAAATGTTCACACGGTTGTACCATCGGGCAACTAGATGAAACAGCTATGTTCTACATGCGTCAACGTGGAATTCCACAAAAAGAAGCCAAAGCTTTATTAATGTACGCATTCTCGAATGCCGTTATCGAAAGCATCAAAATACCAGAATTAAAACAAAGAATCACTAAAATTATCGCCACCAAATTAGGTGTTAAAATTGGATTTGATTTGTAATAATTTATAACCGCAATCCCGATAGCTATCGGGACGCTAAGTTTTACGCAAAGGGCGCAGAGTTTTTAATGAACTTTGCGCCCTTTGCCTTTTTACATTTGTTATAAACTCTTCTGTTTTTTGGGAGCTATTCCCGCTTTTCATTTCAATCTTTTTTCGGTGAAAAACCTCAAAAAGGATTTCCATTACTATCGGGGCTATAAAAACGTGCTTTTACATCTTTACATTTTGTTTACCTCTTCAAACTCCCAATCACTCCTCTCAAAAACCCATTAAAATCAAACTCTGGATTCTCTTTTAAGCCCATGCGCACGATAACCAAATCCATTGACGGGATAATCGCTACCATCTGTCCTTGAAAACCGCTGCAATAAAACATATCTCTAGGCACATCTGGAAATTTCCCACCAGCATTTAACCAAAAGTGGGCTCCATAATCTCCTTTTGATCCTTTGGTTGGTCCTGCCACATATTCAGCCCAACCAGCATCAAACAACTGCTCACCATTCCAGTTTCCTTTGTGCAAGTACAACAAACCAAATTTTGACCAATCTCTCGTAGTAGCCCAAGAATAGGATGATCCTACAAAATTTCCTGCCATATCCGTTTCAACCACCATCGATTTCATTCCTATTTTATCAATCAACGCCGAATACCAAAAATCTAAATATTCTTGATGGGTCTTAAACTGATTTCTCAAAATATAAGATAGCAAGTTTGTTGTTCCTGAGGAATAATTCCAATGTGTATTGGGTTCAAACACGGATGGTTTTTCGAGTTGTACCCTTCCCATGTTCTCCGCTTGAAATAGCATTTTAGTTGCATCACAAATCGTGCTGTAATTCTCCTCCCATTCCAATCCTGAATTCATATGAAGCAAGTCGTTTGTAGTAATATTTTTGCGTTTGTCTTTCTGCCATTCCACAATCGGAGCTGGTTTGTAGATATCGTATTTTCCCTGTTTTTCAAGTATCCCAAAAATAGTAGCCGTAATACTTTTGGTCATCGACCAACCCAGAATCTTACTGTCTTTATCGAAACCCGTATCGTATTTCTCTGCAATAATTCGGTCTTTGTGTATTACAATAACAGAGCGCGTTCTTTTGTCTTTTTTACCTGTCGAGTCAAAAGCATTGCTTACAGCCGCATTCAGCTTAGCATAATCCACTGAACTGAAAACCGTATCTTTCGCCTCCTGATTTCCGTAGGGAAAAAGCTTGTCAGAAACTAACTTGGTTCTTTTGGGAACCTCGTATGGCGCGCTTATGTCAAAATCAGCATCTATTAATGTTGCACCTAAACCTTCGCGGTAAATTGCTTTTCTCTCTTTCAAACCATAAACAGAAGCGGTTGCAAATTGTCCGTTTTCGTCAATTGTGTTTGTAGCCAAATCAATCATCTTAATATCGTTGTCTCCTTTTTCAATCATTTCCATAGAACGATGATCTATAAAATGTCCCGAAGCAATACTTTTGGCTGAAAAGCCCGAAATCAAATCTAATTTGGGATAGGTTATAAATCCATAATAAAGAATCCCGATAAAAGAGGCAAAACCAACGAGTTTAAAGAATTTTTTCATTTGATACTATTTTACTGCAATTTAGTAAAATTTTTCATCATTAATTCAATAGTATATTTCTATCAAAGCATAAGAAACAAACATAAAAAACAGTGAATTAGCAGCGAAAACAATTAGGATTTTAGTACTTTTGTATTTAGAACTTTTCTAAATAATTATGCTAGACATTCAAAAAATAAGAGCCGATTTTCCGATACTTTCACAACAAGTAAACGGAAAGCCTTTAGTTTATTTCGACAACGGAGCCACATCGCAGAAACCACAAATAGTGATTGATGCCATTTCAAAATACTATCAGGAAATTAATGCCAATATCCATCGCGGCGTACATACTTTGAGTCAACTAGCCACCGATGCTTACGAAATTTCACGTGGTAAAATTCAAAATCATATTAACGCCAAGTTTTCTCATGAAGTACTATTTACTTCAGGAACTACTTTCGGAATCAATTTAGTAGCTAACGGATTTGCTGCTATTTTAAAACCCGGTGACGAAGTATTAGTTTCAGCATTGGAACACCACAGTAATATCGTGCCTTGGCAAATGTTGTGCGAGAAAACAGGCGCTATCCTAAAAGTCATCCCTATGAATGAAAAAGGGGAATTGATCATGGCCGAGTACGATAAATTACTATCTGAAAAAACTAAAATTGTCACGACAAATCATATATCAAATGCACTAGGGACAATCAACCCTATCAAGTACATGATTGATAAAGCACATGCCGTTGGCGCTGCTATTTTAATTGATGGAGCACAAGCCGTACCCCATTTAAAGCCTGATGTACAAGAATTAGATTGTGATTTCTATGTTTTTTCTGGACATAAAATATGCGGCCCAACGGGAATAGGAATTTTATACGGAAAAGAAGATTGGTTAAATAAACTACCTCCTTATCAAGGTGGTGGCGAAATGATCAAAGAGGTAACTTTCGAAAAAACAACTTATGCTGAACTACCCCATAAATTTGAAGCAGGAACACCAAATATTGCTGGCGGAATAGTTTTAGGAACTGCGATCGATTACATGAATGGGGTTGGTTTTGAAAATATTCAAAAACAAGAGTTAGAATTATTGGAATACGGAACAAAACGTTTATTAGAAATTGAAGGTTTGAAAATTTTTGGTACCTCAAAAGAAAAAACTTCCGTAATTTCGTTTAATATTGAAGGCATTCATCCATACGATATTGGTACCATAATTGACAAATTAGGAATAGCGGTTAGAACTGGGCATCATTGCGCGCAACCGATTATGACTTATTTTAATATTCCGGGGACAATACGAGCTTCATTCTCTTTTTACAATACAAAAGAAGAAATTGACGTTATGGTTGAAGCGGTAAAAAGAGCAACACTAATGTTATCTTAAGTTTATAAACAATGAGAATACTATCTTTACTATTATTGACTATTTTTCTTGGAAAGAGCTGTGAAGTTCAAAACAAGCAAAATCTAGAATCTGCAGTTATTGAGTACACTGCAAATTCAAGAGGATTTTACCAAAAAATAACGGTTCAAAATCAAATGGTCACCATTTCCATAGACAGACGTGGACTCGACAAAGCCGTGGCTACAAAGATTGCAGACAATGATTGGGAAGAGCTAGTAGACTTATTCAGTAAAATAGAACTAGATAGCTTATCAAAACTTAAGGCACCTACCGAAAAACGTTTTTATGACGGTGCGGCAATTGCAAATTTTAAAATCAAATTTCAAGATAAAACCTATGAAACAACTAGTTTTGACCATGGTTTTCCACCAAATGAGATTGAAAAGTTCGTAAATAAAATAAATTCATTTGCAAAACAAAACGATGAAAATTAAAGAGATACAAGACGAAATAGTAGACGAATTCTCCATGTTTGACGACTGGATGGAGCGATATGAATACATAATCGAATTAGGAAAAAAGCTTCCATTAATCAAAGAAGAATTCAAGACAGAAAGTAATTTGATAAAAGGATGCCAGTCGAAAGTGTGGTTGCAGGGTGAGAAAAATGATGACAAGGTAGTCTTCACCGCCGACAGTGATGCGATTTTGACAAAAGGAATTATTGCCATATTGATCCGTACTTTTTCAAATCAAACTGCCACAGACATTCTCGAATCCGATATGGATTTTATCGACGAAATAGGATTGAAAGAACATTTATCACCAACACGTGCTAACGGATTAGTGTCAATGATCAAGAATATAAAAATGTATGCTTTGGCATTCAACTCACAAAAATAATTTTAACATATAAGTCATATAAGCAAACTAGATTAAGAAGCTTATATGGTTCAAAAACTAAAATATAACTAAAATAAAAATGGAACAAGATATAGACACAAACGAATTAGGAGAAGCGATCGTAAAAAAGTTAAAAACAATTTATGACCCGGAGATTCCTGTAGATATTTATGAATTAGGATTGATTTATGACGTAATGGTAAATACTGATTACGAAGTAAAAATCCTAATGACACTAACCTCTCCTAACTGTCCCGTTGCGGAAAGTTTACCGAGAGAAGTTGAAGAAAAAGTAAAATCAATTGAGCATGTAAAGGATGCCGAAGTAGAAATTACTTTTGACCCACCTTGGAGCAAAGACTTAATGAGCGAAGAAGCAAAATTAGAACTAGGAATGCTTTAAAAATGAGTTTAGAATTTAAGGGTTTAAAGTTGTCAATCTAACTTTAAACCCTTAACTTTTTCTTACCTTTAAACTAAGAACATGGAAGAGATAATTAATAAAGTAGCAAATAGTGCGCTGGAAGTATTCGATTTAGAGGATTACTACCCAAAAGGCATTCGATCCCAGGTTGACATTTCACAATGGCTCTTGGAAGGATTTCTATTGAAAGAAAAGGATTTTAGGGAACACCTTAAAAATCATGATTGGACGCAGTATCAGGATCAGTTTGTAGCTGTCAATTGCAGTACGGACGCCATTGTTCCCGCATGGGCTTCCATCTTAGTGACGATTCAACTTGCCCCCTATGCCAAGAAAATAACAAATGGAAACATTGACGATTTAAATGCCGCTTTATATGAAGAGCTACTAGCTAAAATTGACTATTCAGCGTATGCTAATAAATCAATTATTATAAAAGGCTGTTCACAAAAACCAGTGCCTATGCGTGCCTATGTTTTGGCCGCACAGAATTTGCAACCCTTCGCCCGCAGCATTATGTATGGTGAAGCTTGCTCTGCCGTTCCCTTATATAAAGCAAAAAAATAGGATCAATTAAAAACACCGAAACATGAAAAAATCACTACTTTCCATTGTTTTTATTCTAACTGTACTTGTTGGAAGCGCTCAAGAAGTTCCAAAAGATACCACTAAGGTTTGGACAAAAAAAGGAAACCTCTCTCTGCTTTTTAACCAGTCAGCCTACAACAAACAATGGCTCGGTGGTGGAACTTCAAACATAGCAGGGAATTTTGGCATAAACTACGACTTCAACTATAAAAAAGGAGACGTTGTTTGGGATAATAAATTCATCCTTGCTTATGGTTTAACTAAAATTAAGGGCGATGACAAAACTGCTAAAACAGATGACCGTTTAGAGCTGAATTCCATTTGGGGTAAAAAAGCAAAAGGCGACTGGTACTATTCTATGTTTTTCAATTTTAAAACGCAGATGGACACTGGTTATGATAAAAACGATGTGAATATCTCCCATTTTTTCTCTCCGGCTTATTTCCAATTAGGACCTGGTATGCTTTGGAAAAAAAGCAATAACCTGAGTGTGAATTTTTCTCCGGCGACCTCAAAACTGATCTTGGTACACAATCACTATACAGAATTTGGCCCGTCATTTGGTGTTTTACAAGGAGACAACTCTCGATTTGAATTTGGAGCCAGCATTGCAGCTTACTACAAGTTCGTTATAATGGCGAACGTTTCTATAGAGAATCGTCTGAATTTATATTCTAATTATTTGGACAATCCACAAAATGTGGATATCGATTACCAAATGAATGTGGTAATGAAAATCAACAAATACCTATCCGCAAATGTCGCTTTGCAAACTATATACGATGACAATTCCGTGCAAGCGGTACAAGTAAAAGAAGTCTTTGGAATAGGGGTTAATTACGGTTTCTAGAAACCACCAATAAAAAACGTAATCAAAAGCCCTTTTGAAAATTTCAAAAGGGCTTTTGATTTGCAGATTCACTGTTGCGGAGGAAGTAGCAAATTCTTGTTTTTGTTAGCTAGGATGCCGAACTAATCTTATTAAACTAAATAGGTCCTTCTCGCAAACGAGAACCAGAGAGAATGATTAACTTCCATATCAGGATTTTAATACTCTAATTCTGTTTTATGTTTCTCGATAAAATCGATCCATTTTGTAGGCTGTTTACCTGTGATTTCATGAAAATTTTCAAATGTACTATCAGCACCAGGAATAGTCCCTGCAGCATACCGTTTCCAATGGTCATATACACATCCCATGTACGCCATTTCTGCACCTGAATCAATCATTGACTGAAGAAACACATCGGGGGAGAGCGGGTTATAACGAAAAGGCTTGCCAATAATGGAAGTCATCAGAGCAGCTATCTCACTAAAATTTTTAGCATCATAGCCAAGTCTATACGTTTTGCCAGCATGCAATTCCGGAAACGCTAAAGTGAGAGCAGCCACTTCCGCTACATTATCCACATCAACCCAACTCAGTCTGGCATCCGAAACATAATGATGAAGTACACCATCTGCTATTACTTTTTTGCCACCATAACTCAGTAGATTCTGCATAAAATCTTGAGGTCGCAAATGAGTAAAAGAAAAACCGGACCATTCTATATAACGTTCCACAAACTGGTGCCACGCCCAATGCCCAATAGTGGTGTCGTCTGGACCACAAGCACAAAGATGTACTATGTGTTTGACTCCTGCTTTTTTGGCATTATCCAATAGTGCTTTACTTTGGCGGAGCATGTCTACGGTATATCCAGTAATAATAAAGACCCGATCAATGTTTCTAAAAGCGGGGATATGTGTACTTTCATCATCAAAATCTAGAATAACTGTCTCGATTCCTTTATTGGTAAAGGGAACTGCTTTTTTAGCTGTTCTTACAGCGGCTACAATTTCTATGGAAGTATTTGATAAAAGAAAGTCGATTGTTTTGCCACCAACCTGACCGGTAGCTCCTGTAATAAGTATTCTTGGCTTTACTATGTTTGACATATAATTGGCTGGTTTCTGTAATTTATAAACTAAAATTAATTGAACACAAAGTTACCAACTATAAGATTTCAAACACTTGATTTAAGATAAGATATAACAAATCCTAAGTCTATAACCATTATTTCCAATGCCTACTATTCTTTTTAATGGGCTGAAGTTCGCCATAAAAACCACCAAGTATATTTTACAAACGTGGCGTTGAGAATAATAAACGATAACAACTCAATAAAAGCCATTCAGGTAAGTGAAGTTTTTGGAATAGGTGTAAATTATGGTTTCTAGAAACTAGCAATATAAAGCGTATTCAAAAGGGCTTTTGAAATTCATCAAGAGGGCTTTTTATTATCCGCGTTGCAAACGCTACGTTTTATCATTAAATTTAAGTAGATACTCGTCGCAAACGAGCACCAGATGGGATACTAGCGATAGCGAACTGCCGAAGCAATCTCATAAAGATTCTATTTTTAATAATCCAGCATTGCGAACCCTAGTTTTTATTTACAATATATTTAGTTTTATTAAGACTGCCTTCACTTTTAAATAAATTTAGTTGCATCCCTTTTTTTAAGTCTCTACTTGCTGTTGCCGATGACAAATCTTTAAAAATATTCATATAATCCTTTCTTGTGAATTCGTTTAAACCAAGATTTAAAAAATAGTCTAATCTATCAATATCTTTTAAAACTCTGTTATTATAAGAGAGTAAAGAACTCAGCGATTCATTAATCACCCCAAGCATGTACTCAATAAAAAAAGTTGATTTTCCTGATTTGTCACTCATAGCCAATGACTTGTAATATTCACTCTGAGTTTTACTAATTAGTGTTTCAAAAGGTAAAAACTCGAATACTGGGTATTCTGACATTAAAATTAAAGTTTGCCATAATCTACCCATCCTACCATTTCCATCTAGAAATGGATGAATAAACTCCATTTCATAATGAAAGACACAGCTTTTTATAAGAACCAATTCATCTGAATTCTTAAGATATTCAAATAAGTCATTCATTAAATAAGGAACATTTTCATAAGGCGGAGCAACATGCTCGACTTTAGTTCCTTTAACTATTCCTACTCCTTTTCTTCTATATTTCCCTGCGTTTTCTATTAAACCTGACATCAATTCCGAATGTGCTTTCAAAAAACTCTTATCAGATGAAAAGCTAAATTCTTCTAGTCTTTCATACACTTTAATTGCATTCAAAACCTCCAAAACATCTTTTTCAGGACCGATAACTCTTTTGTTTTCAATTAATGCAGTAATCTGTTCTTCTGTTAACGTATTACCCTCAATTTGCAAAGAAGAATGAATTGTTTTTATTCTATTTTGCTTTCTAAGTTGTGGAGATTGTCTGTTTAAAAAGTTTGCATTAACTTCCCCTAATTTCTCAGAAATAGCACTTATCAGTTTTAAAATATTTGGTGTAATCTCATACGGTGGTTTCATTGATAGCATCATTTGATACTATCAAAAGTAGTTTTGTTTGTCCATTCACACAAATTTAACTGTTACTAAATTTAACAACAACCTCAAATACCTCAACTTAGCCCAAAAACCTTTTAAGACCTTTACTGCTTTACCTATGTGTGGCAAAAAATAATATTGATTAATGATTGCTGATAGAGGAAACTAGCATACAAATTAAACTGAGGACACTTGAGGGATAGAAGCAATCCGCTGCGACGAAGTGGCTTTTGGAGTTGGTGTGAATTACGGTTTCTAGAAACCAACAAAAATAAGCATACTGTAAAGCCCTTTTGAAATTCATCAAAAGGGCTTTTTATTATCCGCGTTGCAAACGCTACGACTTATCTTTCAATTTAAGCAGGTACTCGTCGCAGAGGAGCACCAGGGGGGTTACGATAAAGGTATAGTATTTTTTCATTGGATTATTTTTATTATTGATGGCATTCATGAATACTATACCTTCACGTAAATTACCTAGTCTTTTGTTGGGCAAACAATTGGCTTATTTCCTCAGCAGTCATTTGATCATAAGCTTCACTTACATAAAAATCACTAGAACTTGAGTGTTCACTCTCTCCAATTGCATTCGTTGCTGTTACTGTGCATTCATATCTGTAACCAACAGAAAGACGATATATCGCAATTCCAGCATCTTCTAACTGTGTTGAAATCACAGATTGCTGCCTTCGGCTATCATCATAGTAAACTGTATAATAGACTATTGGTGAACCACCATCAAATGTCGGGACAGAATATCTTACAAATGCACTTGTTCCAATTAGGTCGATAACTCCTATTATTGGTGCTTCAGGAACTGTCAGAGGTGGTGAAGGCATTACTGAATTGGTAAATGCACTTGATGAACTATCACCAGCGGTATTGGTAGCTGTCACCGTGAATGTATATGTGGTCCCATTGGTAAGCCCCATAACGTTTATTGTACCACTTCCTGCCTGTGTCAAGGTACCACTAATATTACCTGGTGATGAAGTTGCCGTATATTCAGTTATTATTGAACCACCATTCCTTGCTGGAGCAGTATATGTTACACTTGCCTGACCATTTCCTCCAATAGCTGTTCCTATAATTGGTGCATCAGGAACTGTCGGAGGTGTTCCACCAACCCACGTTGGAACTCCGCTTATCATTTGCAGTGCAGCCCCTTCATTTACAGTAGTTGCTACTATTACCCATGCTGTACCGTTCCAGTATTGCATATCGCCTGCTGTTGTGCCTGAGGTCTGGCCTGTTGCGGGAGTAGTCCATTCAGGAGCAGTTGTGCCAGCATTCATAGTTAGCACCTGATTAGCTGTTCCTTTTGGTAAGACTGTGCCAGCTCCATTTGTTCCACCATAAACAATATCCCCTGTTGCATTCATTGGGCTTAAGGCATCAAAAGCTGTTGCTTTTGTAGTTGCTCCTGTACCTCCGTTTGCAATGGCAACTGTACCACTTACATTGTCAGCAGTACCTGTTGTATTTTGGTTGAGTGTTGGAAAATCAATTGCGATTGCAATAGAAGGAACTCCTGTTGTTGTCGTGTTTTTTAAAATTCCGGTTGTTAAACTAGCTAAAGAAGTGCCATTTATTGCAACCACTGTAAGAGCTGTAGCTCCTGTAGCATCACCTGTATGTGTTGCATTAGTTACTAAACTGCTATATTTAGTATTTACTGCATCGTCGCCTGTGTTAACACCTACTATTGCGGCGATTTTTGTTTTTTCAACTGTCGTGTAATCGTTGGTAGTTAATCCTTTACCTACTTCTTTATCGACTTTTGTTGCAATTGCATCTGCATTAGCCTTTTCTGCAGTTATTGCACGCGAGGTTTCTGCCGCAATTGCTGTTGAACTGGTCGCAATACCTGAAATATCCTGGTCGCCTGTGTTTATTCCGCTTGTATTGCTAATGGTTGTTGCCTGAGATGGTGTAATCCCAGCTTTTGCTGTATTTAATGCAATGGCAGTATTCTGAGTGCTTTGTTCCGTCTTTAATGTTGTAATACCAGCTGCATTTATGGCAATCCCTGAAATATCTTGGTCGCCCGGATAGGATATTTTTGCATTATTTGTAGCGATATCAATTGCTTGAGCTGGTGTAATTCCAGCTTTAGCAGTATTCAATGCAATAGCAGTATTCTGAGTGCTTTGCTCCGTTTTTAATGTTGTAATACCAGCTGCATTTATGGCAATCCCTGAAATATCCTGATCGCCTGTGTTTATGCCGCTTGTATTGCTAATGATTGTTGCCTGAGATGGTGTAATCCCAGCTTTTGCTGTATTTAATGCAATGGCAGTATTCTGAGTGCTTTGTTCCGTCTTTAATGTTGTAATACCAGCTGCATTTATTGCAATCCCTGAAATATCTTGGTCGCCCGGATAGGATACTTTTGCATTATTTGTAGCGATATCAATTGCTTGCGCTGGTGTAATTCCAGCTTTAGCAGTATTCAATGCAATAGCAGTATTCTGAGTGCTTTGCTCCGTTTTTAATGTTGTAATACCAGCTGCATTTATGGCAATCCCTGAAATATCCTGGTCGCCTGTGTTTATTCCGCTTGTATTGCTAATGGTTGTTGCCTGAGATGGTGTAATCCCAGCTTTTGCTGTATTTAATGCAATGGCAGTATTCTGAGTGCTTTGTTCCGTTTTCAATGTTGTAATACCAGTAGCATTAAATTGTTCAGCTTGTAATGCTCTTGCCTTTTCTGCAGCAATAGCTACCGAATTTTTTGTCATTTCAATAGTCACTTCTACCGTTGGTGGCTGTGGCATATAGGTCAAGTTTTGCTCACTTAAAGGGCTGAAATTACTGCCCCCTGTAAAATCAATCCCCACTTTTAATTTCTTTGTACTACCGTTCCAAACAATAGCCGCAAAATCAGTATTACTTGTTTGTGTTCCGGTTCCTATCAAAAGGTTGATCATACCATATCTGTCCGTTTTTGTAGTATGCTTTTCTTTGTATTCTTCAGTGCCTGATGCATTTACAACAGTAAATTCTATCGAAACAGAGGTGTTGGCCAATATATTATTTTGTGCATTTGCTCCTGGTATTTCCTGCGCTTTTGGATTTAATATAACCGCCTGGTAACTGATTCCTTTGGTTTGTGAAAAACCTTGGAATGCCGTCATTAATAAGAGCAATAAGAGTAGTAGTCTTTTCATAATCGTTTTTTTTATTCTAATTTGTATCGTATTCTTATTTTGCAGTTTACTGTTTCTTGGAAATGTCAATTAGCAGTCCAAAGCCTATATTGTTACTCTCAATTCTTAATTCTGCATTCCCTGAAGCCATATCTGAGCTTTTTCCATACAAGTATTGCACATAAAAAGAAAGGTTTTCTGAAATGGGATGTGAGAAACCTGCCCCTATTTGCATGGTTATTAAAGTGGAATTAAAGTCATCATTGTTTTTTAAGTCAATCACACTATTGTTAAGTGTTTGGCTGCCCTGAACAAAAAATGCGGCTGACATCCCTGCTTTTACAAAAACACTTGCTTTTTTAATGTTAAACAACTTATAATCCAGCCCTGCATTTAATCCTGCATAGTTTACATCCCATTCCATAAAGTTCCCTACAACATCATCGCTCCCTATCGCGCCATAACCCGCATAATTTGCGCCCAATGATAGCTTCAGGTTTTTTGTGAACAATTGCTCTGTGTACCCTATGGACATAAAACTGTGTGTGGTAGCTTGTAGATTGTCAAGGCTATTGCCTTGTGCGTTTTTGTAATCGAATGACGTTAATGATTTTCCGCCTTCTACATACAGCTGTTGTGCCACGGCAAAGTTTGTTGCTGCGATTAGCAGCAGTACTAAAGTAATTTTTTTCATGTTGTTTTGATGCGTTTTTTTAGTTGTTGTTTTTTGAGTAAAAAGAATCAATGGATAAATAAATCCTGGGTTGCGGCTTACTTTTTAAGTATGTTTTTTATGAATTGTTTGTTGTTGGCAGTGACCTTTAAAATATAACCCGTAACAGGAAGGTCGCTAAACTGAACCTTTAGCTCTTGATTGGCCGCATAGCTTTTTGAAAATACCTGTCGTCCCAACAGATCAAAAACAGCCACTTCTACTTTGCCGTTAATTTGTTCTGTAAAGGATATGGTGACACCTTCTACAAATGGATTTGGATAAACAATGGCTTCCAAGTTTAATGGAATGCCTAAATCTATAATTTTTGCCAATACATCGGGCTGTATAAAACCCTGGCGCACGGTGTACTCATTGCTATAAAATGTCCCTATTACACTCGCTTGTCCTATACTTTGCTGTACAACATATTGCTTGTTGTTTGCCGTTACATTTTCTGAAGATCCCGAAGTTCCCGTCGTGGCTCTTACCAAATAATCATTGGAGCTGTTTTGGGCTTGCGAAAGTTGACTGACCAATACTAAAAATAAGGCACTTATAAAAAGTAGTTTTTGCTTCATATGGAATCGATTTATTTATGAGCTAAGATAAAATCAACCCAAATGACTGGCGGAGAAAGTAAAAAAACTTTGTTAATTAAAATTATTTTAGCAAGTTAACGTTTTATTAACAATAACAAGCAGGTATTTATACCTGCTTTTACTAAATCTGCAATAAATAGCTGTTTGTAAGCCCTAAAAATACTTTTTTAGCATTTATTATTGGGTTTAAGTATGAAATAAGCTATGATGCAGCGCTGCAGATATCCTGACGCAGCTGCAACGCAGTGGAGGCTGGGGCATGCCCAAAAAAAAAATCCCTAATGAAATATCAAAAGGGATTGGGGTACTATATATTTTAAGGGAGTTGGGAACTACTCTATTGTTTCCTCTTCTTGATCTTCTTTGTCTTCTTTCTCGATGGCATCTTTATAATCAGGATATAAAAACTTATTGTAAGGAAAACGCGTAATGTGAATTTGTCTTACTGTTTCATAAAGACGTTCTCTTAATTCCTCGAAATTTTCTTTGTTTGTTGCCGAAATGAACAACGCATTCTCATCTCCTACGCGACTCATCCAAGTAGATTTCCACTCTTCTAGAGTATTGTGTCTTGGTGTTTTCTCCGTCATTAAGTCATCGTCATCAATCGTCAAATGCTTGTAGGCATCAATCTTATTGAAAACCATAATTACCGGTTTGTCGTTTGCTTTGATATCCATCAACGTTTGATTCACCGATGCAATATGATCTTCAAATTCAGGATGTGAAATATCAACGACATGCAACAATAGATCGGCCTCACGAACCTCATCCAGCGTACTCTTGAAAGAATCTACTAGTTGTGTAGGTAATTTTCGAATGAAACCTACCGTATCAGAAAGCAGGAAAGGCAAGTTCTTAATAACTACTTTTCGAACTGTGGTGTCCAAAGTGGCAAAAAGCTTGTTTTCGACAAAAACATCACTTTTCCCAATGGCATTCATCAAAGTTGATTTTCCTACATTGGTATATCCCACTAATGCCACACGAACCATAGCACCGCGATTACCGCGTTGTGTGCCCATTTGTTTGTCAATCGCTTTGATTTTATCTTTCAATAAGGCAATTCTATCACGGACAATACGTCTGTCTGTTTCAATTTCTGTTTCACCAGGCCCACGCATTCCAATTCCCCCTTTTTGACGCTCTAAGTGAGTCCACATTCCAGAAAGCCTAGGTAGAAGGTATTGGCATTGCGCCAATTCTACTTGAGTTCTGGCATAAGAAGTCTCTGCTCTTTGCGCAAATATATCCAGGATAAGGTGTGTCCTGTCGAGAATTTTGCATTCCTCTATTACTTTAGAAATATTTTTTTGTTGCGAAGGAGTCAATTCATCATCAAAAATCAATGTTGAAATTTCATTCTCTTTTACATACTGATGAATCTCTTCTATTTTTCCAGTTCCTACAAATGTTTTAGGATTTGGTCGTTCCATTTTTTGTGAAAAACGTTTGACCACTTGTCCACCTGCCGTAAAGGTTAGAAACTCTAATTCGTCAAGATATTCATTAAGCTTCTCTTCACTTTGATTTTGAGTTACAATCCCAACAATGGCTGTTTTTTCGAAATTTATTACTTCTTTTTCTAACATATCTTTGTATAAGCTACAAATTTAATGATTTGCGCGATACTTATGGAATATATGTCTTTATAAAAAGCGAAAGCCGTGAAAATTGATAGTATTTATAGGTTTAAAACTAATAATTGCATTTTACAATGTTTGCTAATCGTTTAAAAACTCGTGTTCCCTTTGATTATAACTAAGAACACCACTATTTATTTAGCCCTAGGAATCGTGAATTCCTTTGTATTTTTAGTTAATTTTACCCAATCTAAATTCCCTTTTAATGAATCGATTTTTGCCATTTTTCTTTGTTCTCTTTTTGCCGGCTTTGCTTTTGGCTCAAGAGAATTCAGCGTCTTTGCTGCGGGAATTGGATCAGACAATCGAGAATCATCAGTTCTATTCAAATCAAAAAGAGCATACCATTGACTCCCTTAAGCAACTTTTAAAACCTGCTTTGAGCGAACTTCAAAAACAGGAGGTTTATGACCAACTATACGAAGAATACAGAGTATATAAATCGGATTCCGCTTTGGTTTTTGCTCGAAAAAGTATGCAAATCGCAATTCGCCTAGACGATTCCAAAAGAAGTGATCAAGCCGCACTAAATCTCGCATCCATAATGGGTACTTTAGGAATGTACAAAGAGGCAACCGATATTCTTGCAAAAAATCCAGGTAATCGTTCTCCAGAATTAAAGGGTTCTTATTACGTTGTTAATAGGGTTCTCTATGGCTACATGTACGATTATGCTACTTCCACTTATGAAAAAGAAAAATATGCTGCCTTAACACAAAAATACCGTGATTCTTCTCTGCAGTATTTTCCCAAACAAGCGCGACAACACCTTATTATTCAAGCAGAGCTTTTAATAAAAAAAGGTAAAGAGGACCAATCGTTGCAACAACTCCTTAGTGTTTTTCCAAGTATTTCTCTTTCTGATCCTGATCGGGCGGTCTTTGCTTACATTATTTCTTATGCCTATCATCAAAAAAAAGATAGAGGAGCGGAGAAAAAATGGTTGGCCATTTCTGCAATTTCTGATTTAAAGTTGGCCAAAAAAGAAAATATTTCACTTCGCAATCTGGCCTTTTTATTATACGAAGAAGGCGACATAGACAGAGCCTACAAATACATACAACGTTCACTGGAAGACGCGCTCTTTTGCAATGCTCGTTTGAGAACCTACGAGATTTCTAAAATGATGCCCATCATCAGTGAAGCTTATGAACACCAGAATCAAAAGAACCAAAAACAACTCGTTTTATTTCTAGTTAGTATGAGTTTACTAACTGTAATCTTGTTAGTTGTACTGATTCTACTTTTCAAGCAAATGAAAAAATTAAAGACTGCACAAAAAGAGCTGAACGAAGCAAATTCTCAATTGCTAGAACTAAATGTTGCCTTACAAGCCATTAATTTAAAACTAAAAGAGACAAACAGTACATTAACAGAAGCTAATCTTGTAAAAGAGATTTACATTGGCAAATACATGGATCAATGTTCAGATTATATTGGGAAATTAGAAGGTTACCGTCGAAAACTGAATGTGATGGCAACCGCAGGTAAAATGAACAACCTCATCAGCGCAATCAAATCAAAACAGTTTATTGAATCTGAATTAAAAGAGTTTTACACGAATTTTGACAAAACCTTTTTATTACTCTTTCCTGACTTCATCAACGAATTTGAAGCTTTACTTGTTGACACAGATCTAACCCAACTGAAAGACGGAGAGCTTTTGAATACCGAACTAAGAATAATAGCACTGATCCGTTTAGGTATTAAGGATAGCGCTAAAATTGCTGTTTTCCTTCGCTATTCTGTTTCCACAATTTATAATTATCGTTCCCAAATCAAAAACAAAGCAGCAGGTCTGCGTGAGGAATTCGAGGCTAATGTCATGCGAATAGGAACGGGAATTAAATAAAGAAATCGACACGCTACAAGTACGTTTGGTTGTCAAACCAGTCTTACTGTTCCCTTTTTTGATTAAAAACCCACTACTTTTTTTTATTACAAAATATATACAAAAACTTGATTATTAGCAACTTGTAGTTCTTAAAACATTCCCTAATCTACTTTTTAAAAATCACAAAAACATTCGAGGTATAAAGGGCATATATTTACGATATCGAACTTACATAAGAACAGCATAGTACGACCCAACAAATAGTAATCATTAATTTATTCCAAAAAAATGAAACATTTATTTTTCACTTCCTTTATCTGGCTTGCCTTATTTAGTGGTGCCCATGCACAACAATTAAAATCCCCAAATGAAGCCTTGACAATGGAATTTTCGTTACAAAACGACGGAACTCCTACATACGCTTTAAAATACAAAAACAAAGAGGTTATAAAAACCAGTAAATTAGGTTTAGAACTAAAAAACGACGAAAAATCATTACTGAATGACTTCGTAATAGTAGATACAAAAACGGCCACATTTGACGAAAACTGGAAACCAGTTTGGGGCGAAGTAGCCCAAATTCGCAATCATTATAACGAACTTGCCGTTACTTTAAACCAAAAAGGAACTGACAGACAAATCGTAATTCGTTTTCGTTTATTCGACGAAGGTCTAGGTTTCCGTTATGAATTTCCGACTCAAAAGAACCTTACTTATTTTGTAATTAAAGAAGAAAGAACGCAATTTGCGATGGCAGGAGATCATACCGCATTTTGGATTCCTGGAGATTACGACACGCAGGAATACGATTTCACCACTTCTAAATTATCTGAAATTAGAGGTTTAAGCGAAAAAGCAAAGACTGCTAATGTTTCTCAAACTTCGTTTTCAACTACAGGGGTGCAAACTTCATTAATGATGAAAACGGCAGATGGATTATACATCAACCTTCACGAAGCTGCATTAATTAACTATTCTTGTATGCACTTGAATTTAGATGATAAAAACATGATTTTCGAATCTTGGTTAACGCCAGATGCGATAGGAGACAAAGGATACATGCAAGCACCTAACACCTCTCCATGGCGTACCATTATGGTTAGCGATGATGCCCGAGATATTTTGGCTTCTAAAATGACATTGAACTTAAATGACCCTTGTAAAATTGAAGATACCTCTTGGATTAAACCAGTTAAATACGTTGGTGTTTGGTGGGAAATGATTACTGGTAAAAGTTCTTGGTCGTATACTAATGACTACCCTTCTGTAGAACTGGGCGTAACTGATTACACTAAAGCAAAACCGAACGGTACACATGGAGCGAATACTGCAAATGTCAAGAAATATATTGATTTTGCTTCTGCAAATGGTTTTGGTGGTGTTTTAGTTGAAGGATGGAATGAAGGATGGGAAGATTGGTTTGGTCATTCTAAAGATTATGTTTTTGACTTTGTAACTCCTTATCCAGACTTTGATGTAAAAGGAATCCAAGCGTATGCAAAATCTAAAGGAGTAAAAATGATTATGCATCATGAGACTTCAGGATCTGTTCGCAACTACGAGCGCCATTTAGACACAGCCTACCAATTCATGAAAGACAATGGATATGATGCTGTAAAAAGTGGTTATGTAGGGAATATTTTGCCGCAAGGGGAAAATCATTACAACCAATGGGTGGTAAACCATTATCAATATGCGTTAGAAAAAGCAGCAGAATATAAAATTATGGTAAATGCACATGAGGCTGTTCGTCCTACAGGGATAAGCAGAACGTATCCCAACTTAATTGGGAACGAATCGGCTAGAGGAACAGAGTACCAGTCTTTTGGTGGTTCTAAACCCAACCATGTTACTTTATTGCCTTTTACACGTTTAATTGGTGGTCCAATGGATTATACGCCAGGTATTTTCGAAATGGATTTGAGCAAATTGAATCCTGACAATCATTCGCATGTAAATAGCACAATTGCAAATCAATTGGCTTTGTATGTTACTATGTACAGTCCGTTACAAATGGCAGCCGATTTACCTGAAAATTACAATCGCTTTTTGGATGCTTTTCAGTTCATTAAAGATGTAGCCATCGACTGGACAGAAAGCAAATACCTTGAAGCAGAACCAGGACAATACATTACTGTAGCCCGTAAAGCTAAAGGAACTAACAACTGGTTTGTAGGGAATGTAAATGGTGAAACACCTCGTACTTCAAATATCAAATTTGATTTCTTGGAGAAAGGAAAAAAATACACTGCGACTATCTATGCCGATGCAAAAGATGCGCATTACAAAACAAACCCTCAAGCCTACGTTATTCGTAAAGTAGTTGTGACAAGCAAGTCTAAACTATCTCAATTGAGTGCGCCAGGCGGAGGTTATGCCGTTAGCATTATTGAAATAAAATAATAGTGACTATGTAAAAGTAGAAAAGGCTGTCTAAAAATTTAGACAGCCTTTTTTTATTTCTATAATGTATGAACTTAAACTAATTCACTTTGATTAATTTAACATCAAAAAGAATAACAGCACCTCCTGGAATTGGTCCGCTACCGTTATCTCCATAACCCAAAGCAGATGGAACTAATAGAATACCGCTACCTCCCTCTTTAAAATAAGGAATCCCTTCTGTCCATCCTTTTATAACTTGGTTCAAACCAAACGATATACCTTCATCAGTACTTTTATCAAACACATTTCCATTGGTATAATATCCTTTGTAAGCTACTGTAACATTAGAAGAAGCTGTTGGTTTAACACCTGTTCCTGCTTCATTAACTACATAATACAAACCTGAATCGGTTCTTGTAGCAGTCAATTTATTTGCGGCAATATAATCCACAATTTCTTTTTCATTTTTAACTGTATAATCAACAGCTTGAGTTTCTACTTCTGTATTTGTATCTGATAAGCAAGAAACGAATAATAAAGAAACGAGTGATAATAAAATAGATTTCATAATTTGATTTGATTAGTAAGTTGGCAAATATATAAAATACACACTACATAAATTATATTTTTTACTACTATGTAGTTACCATCAATCTCCAAAAACCTGAACATCATCCACTTGAAAGGCACCGTCCAAAGCCAGATTCTTCCCAGAACCGGTGTACTTGAAAGCGATGTTTATTTTCCCTTTATAAGAAGATAAATCTACTCCACCGGAACCCACAAACTGATACCAAGGTGTAGCCTGTTTAGGTAATATTACTTTGAGTGCAGTCCACGTCGCCTTAGTTACATTCACGCCATCAAAATTACTAGACACCAGTACTTCCAGCGAATTCAGTGGAGAATCCACATCGAGGTGATGTTGAGCTGTTCTAAAAGTGAGTATCTCATTAGTATGTGTATCCATATCAATTTTAGGCGAAATCAACCAAGCGATATTTGACAACACTTTGGCCCCTGTGGTATTAAACTCGGCATAACCATTCCCAGAATACACAGTACCCTTCCAGAAGATTGTACCACTCTGAACAATATTTGCCCAGCCAGGCAGACTCAAATTGGTTTTATCCACCACCGATTGGAAATCTTGAGAGAAAAACGGAGCTCTTCTTGTTTGGGTCATAACCACGTCTTTTTCGGAACGGGACAGCAACTGATAATCAGAACCAAATTTGGTTAAAACTCCTCTCACCTTTCCGTTTCCGCCAGGAACCATGCTTTGGGCAAAATCAGCATAACTACTCGTTCTAAAAAGTACTTGATTCCCAAATTTATCTATCAAACTCCAATTAGTCGCACCACCAATATTCTTCGTTTCTTCAAAATAGTGTCGGCCGAGCGCTGCCTCGGTAAACTGAACGTCTGACAATTCTACCAAAGTGTTTATGTTGGCATCAGAAACCAGGTCTGGAATCGTAAGACGTCGTACCAAAAGGTCTTCTCCTAAAGTGGTACAAGAAGCGTGCAATACATTTTTATAGTCGTTTTGCGACAATCGTCCCACCGCACCTTCATTATAGGAGTTGACATAAATACTACCAATACGAAGGCTTCCATAATTGATATCAGTGTACTGATTTTTTAGTTTCACATACACTTTATTCCCCACTCTAAAATCAACATAGGTATTAGTCGCATCAACAGGAACGCTAAATCCTATGGCAGGAGTTGTTGCAGTTCCTAAAGTCTGCAAAGAAATAGTTTTGAAAAAATTACCGTTTTCATCACTGGAAACCACATAGGCTTCAATGATGTCGTCGTATGTATATTGTGTGACAATGGCTCCGGCGTTAGTGCGGACTTCCGCTACGGTTTTATTTGTGGCTAAATCAGGTTGCGTACAACTCAGTTTTGGTATCTCCACCGCATCGTTTGCGCAGCCCGAAAAAACAGCACCAAATACCATCAAAAAAAGGAAACTATAGAAAGTAGATTTCATAAGATTGGTTTTTTATAATTAAAAATTGAAGTTGAGATTAACAAAATAAGTTCTTCCGTAGCCATAAAAGTATTTGTTGCCAAAGGAGGGCGTACCACCAGAAACATCCTGATTAAGTTGTCTAAAATTAGCATTTCTTGCCTGCTCGTAGCCACCCGTTTTATAGTTGTTGTCGAGTACATTATTGACGCTCACAAAAAGTCCCAGGTATTTCCCTTTGATGCGCCATGACTTCCCTCCTATAAGATTAAGCAACATCACCGGATCAAATTTTTCCTGTTTCAATAATTCCCTAGCCCTCTCTTCTGTAGCTTCCGGAAAAGAAAATCCGCTGGCAGGATTAGTGTAAAAATGATCTGTTCTTGATATGGGAGAGACATCAATATAGTTGTCTGCCAAATAATTAATATTAATTCCTATCCACCAATATTTGGGATCACGGTATTCAATCCCTAGTCCGTACGCCTGTTGCGGCATTCCGGCTTGTTTGTAGTTTTTTAAATTTGCTTTTCCAAAATCGAATGACGGCTTGGTATTTTCTACGGAAGCAACTGCATCATTATTAATACTCACATTAGGGTTACTATCATAGGTAAACTGACCGTAGCCTGCAGAAAAATTCCCTTTTATCGTACTGTTGAGTTGGTATTCAAAACTAAATTCCCCGCCAATATTCTTACGATCTAATTGCGTTAATGTTTGGCTTACAAAGGCATTGGTATTTGTATACCCGGCGCCATTGTCAAAAATACCTTCGGCATAAAAAAAGGAAGTTTTAGTCGCATTTTTTATTGTCGAATAATAAGCCGTCAGTCGCGCTTTTAACTTTGGGGAACGCAACACATAAGTTGCATCAAGACTATTTATCGTTTCACTTTGTAGTCCGTCCACAATAGAATTGTTTAAGCGGGAATTAGGAAATGTATTTCTAATAGTGGGCGCTTTAGACAAATGGGCGCCGTTGAAACTTAATGACTGTTTCCCTGAAACTTTAAATAAGACACCTCCTTTAAAACCAAAATTCTCAAAAAGTACTTTCTCACTTTTGCCAAAGGAAATCGTTTCATAAATTCCGTTTTTATACAAACCCTCTCTTTGATAATTTGTAGCAGAAAAAGACTGAGCCAAATAGAAGTCGACTTTATCGTAAGAAAATTTAAACTGGGTAAAAGCATCAAAAACAGTGGCTGCATACTTATAATTGTATCCATAAGCATCTCCTACAACAACCTGCCTGTTTGGGTTATTCAAATCAGACTGTGCTTGATTTCCACTATAAAAACCATCAATATCCTCAAAGTAGGAACCGCCCAAAAGATCCAAAAGGAGCTGGTAATTGTGAGATTCTAATTTTCGGAAAGACCCTCCCGCATTAAAAATCAAATTTTCATTAAGCTGCGTATTGAAATTAGAAGAAGCGACTATAGTTTGATCGTCTGTGCGGTCTTCGTATAAAACATAATGACTTTTGGCCGCTTCGTAGCCCGTAGTATTTCCATTAGAATTTATTATTGCCTTTTGATTAGCCTGATACAGCGCATCCCAATCAATTTGAGGATTTGCTAAAAACTGAACTCGGCTCTTCTCAGCGTTTTCATAATCTGGTGTAAAATCCCCTGAATATTCTCCCTCATCTTTGCCATACAACGAACTGTAATAACTGGGTAATTTTCTAAAATAAGTTGGATCCGGACTGTTGGCATTTTGGTAATCGAGATTGCTGTTTCCTATTTTCCCAAACTGAACCATCACGCTAGAATTAAGATTGCTGTGATCGTTTATCTTAAAATAATGATTGAGCATCAAGATGGGTTCTTCGATGGTTTTTACTCTGGCGTTTCGTTTCTTTCCGTCCTGATATCCCCAGTAGGAATTATAGGTTCCGCTGGTTAGTTCTGTTACCTCAGCGGTATTTGGCGAATTCTTTCCTCGGCTATTTGGGGTATAAAAACCGGTAAAATTCAGGGAATGACTGTCGCTTAATTTCTTCTCAACACTCAGGAAAAGAGAATTCGCGTCATAGGTAGTTCCTTCAAAATAGCCTTCCTCTGCATATCGTTTTCCTGCCGAAACAACCAAGGCCCAACCGCTGTCACTCATTCCTGAAGCAAAGGTTCCCATCATGCGCCAATTATAATTTGTATTCGTTCCTGACACAGTTATTCTAGTTCCTGGTCTATAAATGGAAGCGCGAGTATTGATTTCCTGAGTTCCTAAAATGCCACCAAAAGTATAATCAGACGGGGCGGTACCCACGGTAAATTCCTGATTTCGGGTGGCGTCGTTTAGTCCGCCCCAATTGCTCCATTGTGGTCTGCCGTCATAGGATTTATTCATGGAAACACCATTGATCATGGTTGTTGCATTTTCACTATCTAGTCCCCGAATCCGGAAACGCGCCTGACCCCAATTGAAAGCCGCGGCTTGCTGAAAAGCATCTTTAGAAGACTGTAGCAATCCTGACGTACTTTCTGAACCACTATTGTCATCAGTTAAATCATTTTCGAAAAGCCGAATTAAACTCCGCTGCTGGTCTGAAATTTCATCTTCCTCCAGCATTATCGTGCCTAAATCGAGTACTTCTCCCGCATGGATTGTTACTGGAAACAAGGCGTCTTTGTAGCCTTGACTGTGGAAAAGCACCAATTGATCACCCAGAATTAAGTCGTCAAAACTAAATTTTCCGTTGGTCTCCGTGAGCTGCATCGCGTTTGTGTTTTGAATTGAAACGACTACGTAGGCTAAGGGCTGTTGTGTTTTGGCATCTAAAACAGTTCCTGAAATTCCCGTTTTATTTTGTGCAAAAGCAAATCCTATTTGTAAAACAACGAAAAGTGTCAGCCCAATTTTTCTCATAAATTCCTTTTTTTAAAATAAATGCAATAGGTCCGCCAAGCGATTTGGGAACTTTCAATTTTAAATAAAATAGGATTGAATTTATTTCTGGGCACAACAAAAATCCAAAATAGGATTTGGCATCAGAAATAAAAAAAAAGTGTTTTTGGGAAATTTGGTTTAAAACCAAAAAGGACTACTTCGATAAAAGTGGTATTGAAAAACAAAAGGAACCATTTGATTCTTTTGTTTCACACGATAAATATAATTAAATTTCAATACCGTTGTTAAATTTTTATTAAATAATATTATTTACAGTTAATTTATTTAATGTATTCCCAGCGAAACATCGATAATGCCGCACTTCTTACAAGGGAAATGTTTTTGTAGTAGAGAGGTTCTTGTAACGATTACTCCCTTTTAGTTAGGACCCCCTAGCGCAATAAATAGCCCTGATCACAGCGGCATCCTTTTATCTCGTTCTTAAAACGAGATGAAAGATATAGCGAAGAGCAGGTGATACGTTCTTGAAAGTAATAAAAGTAGTGCTCCAAAAAAATTATTGAATGGCTTTGATTCGGCTCACCATTAAAGCGATTAAAATTCCGAAAACACCAATGAAGGCGAAAGAAAATCGTAAACCCATCAGTTCAGCAATGTAGCCAATAACGGGCGGCCCCATTAAAAACCCAAGAAAACTCACACTCGAAACGATGGTTAAAGCCTCTCCGGGTGGAACGGTGGGATTTTTTCCTGCAAGACTATATAAGGTAGGCACGATGGTAGAAACTCCTAGTCCAACTAGCATAAAACCAAGTGTAGATGGAATTAAGTATGGAAAAGCTACGGCTGTGAAAAGCCCTGTAGATATTAGAAGCCCACTGGTTTGTATCACTTTTTTTCTTCCAAAGCGAAAAATCAGACCGTCGCCTAAAAAGCGTCCGCTTGCCATCATAATCATAAAGGAAGTATATCCCAAAATAATTAACGGACCAGGAGCTTTGACTACATCTTTAAAATAGATTCCGCTCCAGTCAAACATAATTCCTTCACTTGCCATACACCCAAAACCTATGACTCCCAGCCAAATCAAAGCACTGTCTGGCTTTGTGAATAATTTTTTCTTCTCTACAGTTATAGGAGTTCTTTTAGCTTTTATCAAAAACTTATAATTAAACGCAATCAATGTAATCACAATAACACCAACGATTAAAAAATGGTGATACGGAGAAAGCTGAAATGAAAGCATCGCTAAACCAATCAATGCACCGGTAAAACCTGCAAAACTCCACACCCCATGAAAAGAAGCCATGATCGTTTTCTTGTAAAGTTTCTCTGTATAAACACCTTGCGTATTGATGGCGATATTATTCATATTTCCGAATAATCCAAATAGAAATAAACCCAATGCTAATTGCCATGAAGTAGTAGCTAACCCCATGTTGCTAAGACTAAAAGCATACATTAATAATGAAAATATTCCGATGCGGTGACTTCCAAACCGAGTGACTAATTTCCCCGAAAAAGGCATCATCATCAACTGTCCTACCGGAAGTGCAAATAAGATAGTTCCTAAATCAGCGTCGCTTAAATGCAATGCCATCTTAATATCTGGAATTCTACTGGCCCAGGTTGCAAAACACAATCCCATCCCAAAGTAAAATGCAGAAACAGCATAACGAATTCTTCTTAGATAAGAAAGTTTCGCGTTTTTGTATGATTTTTTGAGTTTTCCTTCGGTTTTAAACCGGTCTATAAAATTTAAATCTATCAAAACAAGCTGTTTTATTATTTGAAAGGCACAAAAATACAAAAAAGCGAGGCGAGGATTTTATCAAAACAACAATGGACTGTAATTACATCGTTATTGTTTATAAAAAGTATGAATTCTATCTTGTAAAGCACTGATTTTCTGCCAAGAGACGGTAAAAATCGGGATATAAACCATTAAGGAATTAAGGTTGAATAAAGAATTCACACTGTGTATCTCTTAATTCCTTAATGGTTACTATTTTAAAAAGAATCTAACAACTATAAATAGATTGCTTTTTTCTGAGCACTACTTTGAATTGCCGCTTCGATGATTTGCATGACTCTTAGTCCGTCTTGTCCGGTAACTGGTTCTTCTTTGCCGTTTGCAATGGAATCGTAGACTCCGTCAAAAAAATCATAATAATTCCCTTGTAGTGTTGGAATTTTGCCTTGCACTATTGTGCCGTCAATTTCAGTATGCAAGAGTCCTTCTTTTTCAATTGGCTCTGTTCCCCAAGTATCTAAATTTGGTTTTTTACCTAATTTCAAATCGTCTTCCTGCACATCGCCACGTGGTTTCAAGAAAGATCCTTTTTTACCGTGAATAGTATAGGCGGGATTTGCTTCCCGAACAAAAAAGCCAGCTTTTAAACGCACCCGGAATTCCTGATAATACAGCAAAATGTCAATCCAATCATCAACCAGAGAGTTTTCTCTGGTAATTCTAATATCGGCATAAACAGCTTGCGGAAATCCAAACAAATACAACGCCTGATCTATTAAATGTGGCCCAAGGTCTTTTAATATTCCGGCCCCATCATTGGCCGTTTCTTTGTGTAGCTTCGGACTCAAAAGCGGATTGTAGCGATCAAAATGGAATTCGGCTTCAACTAGTTCTCCCAATACACCGTCTAAAAGAATCTGTCTTACCGTTTTAAGATCACTGTCCCATCTCCTATTTTGAAAAACAGCGAGCTTCACTCCTTTCTCAGTCGCTAAATTCACCAATTCTTGCGCTTCGGCAACTGTGGTAGTAAAGGCTTTTTCGACTACGGCATTTTTGCCCGCTAGCAGTACTTTTTTGGCATATTCAAAATGAGTTCCCACTGGAGTGTTGACGATAATCAACTCAGCATCGGATTCCAAAACGTCCTCCAAAGTGGCATAGCTCTTTACATTAGGATAATCCTGTTGAATCAATTTTTTACTTCGTTCCCAAGATCCGAGCAATTCAAATCCGGGGTGAAATTCTAGAAATGGTGCATGGAATACTTTTCCGGACATACCGTAGGATAGCAAGGCGGTTTTTATTTTTTGCATGTTTTTTATTTGTTTGTCTAATGGAACGCGGATAACACGGATTGTTACAGATAAAAACGGATTTTTTTATCGTTTATATATCTGTGTAATTTACACATATAAATTTATTGAAGACATGTAATACGTCTACTCTATGGCTGATGGCACGCAGATAGCGCAGATTTAATAGTTTATTAAACATATAAGTCGTCTATGTAAAGAGACTCAAAACTTAAATGACTTATATGTTTTAAAAAAAAACTTAAAAACTATTTCTTAGCTCTTTCGTATTGTTGTGGCCAAGCGATATCTTCATTTAAGTCTCTAGCAAAGGTCAACGCAAGATTAGGATCTCTTAAAGATTCTCTCGCAAACAAAACCAAATCTGCTTTTCCAGAGCTAATAATATCTTCTGCCTGATGCGCTTTGGTAATTAGACCTACGGCTCCCGTTAAGATTCTGCTTTCTTTTTTGATTTGCTCAGCAAACGGTACTTGGTAATTAGGTGCTACAGGAATCTGTTGATAAGGCACTAATGCACCTGATGAAACATCAATTAAATCAACCCCTTTTTCTTTTAAAATTGTAGAAAGCTGTACAGATTCTTCTGCATTCCATCCTCCATCTGCCCAATCAGTGGCTGAAATACGCACAAACATGGGTAAGTCTTTTGGCCATTCTGATTGTACTGCTTCGAGTACTTCCAGTGTAAGACGGATTCTGTTTTCAAAACTTCCTCCGTATTCATCCGTTCTAAGATTAGATAAAGGAGAAAGAAATTGATGCAATAAATAACCATGCGCTGCATGAATTTCCATCACTTGGTATCCTGCTTTCACTGATCTTATCGTCGCTGCCTTAAAATCAGCAAGCACTTTTTCAATTCCAGCCTTATCAAGAGCTGCTGGCATCGCGTCTGTATCTTGAAACGGAATTGCACTTGGCGCCACGGTTATCCATCCGCCTTCTTTAGCATCCAGTTTTTTATGGCCATTCCAAGGAGAAGAACTACTTGCTTTTCTTCCGGCATGTGCTAATTGAATTCCAGGAACTGAATTCTGACTCACAATAAATCGATTGATTTGCGCTAATTTTTCTATTTGCTCGTCTTTCCAAAGACCCAAATCTTCTGGAGAGATGCGCCCTTCTGGAGAAACACTGGTGGCTTCTTGAATTATTAAGCCTGCGCCGCCTGTGGCACGACTACCCAAATGCACCAAATGCCAATCATTGGCAAAGCCATCAACAGCAGAGTATTGACACATTGGCGAAATTGCGATTCTGTTTTTAAGCGAAATGCTTTTTATTTGTAACGAAGTGAATAGTTTTGAAGACATATATATCTGAGATCATTAAAGGTTAAAATAATTATTAGAGAAGTGATTCAAGCAACACAAGCCGTAAAATACATTCATCTGTTTTGCAAAAGCATTACAAAAAAAGATACAAGCTAAGAGTCAATACCTAAACGGGGTAGGTCCTAAAAAGCAGATCTCTAAAAATATTTTTCTTAGCTTGTGGGTACTTAGCACACTTTCCTAAAAAGTAAAGTTAGTGGACATCGCCGAAACATAAAACCTAAATTCCATTAATTAACAAACTTTTAAAATCTTGTGGAACAATTATTGTAAATTATACAAATAGAAAACCTTACTTTTGTGAGTCATAAAAAGAATTAAAATTTAAAAATGGATCTATTTATCAAGCTTTCTCAATTTTTATTGAGCTTATCATTACTTATTATACTTCACGAATTAGGACATTTTATTCCTGCTAAATTATTCAAAACCAGAGTCGAAAAATTCTACTTGTTTTTTGACGTTAAATATTCCCTTATAAAAAAGAAAATTGGAGAGACTGAATACGGAATCGGATGGTTGCCGTTAGGAGGTTATGTAAAAATTTCTGGAATGATTGATGAGAGCATGGACAAGGAACAAATGGCATTGCCACCACAACCTTGGGAATTTCGCTCTAAGCCAGCATGGCAACGTTTAATCATTATGTTAGGTGGAGTTACGGTAAACTTCATTTTAGCTTTTATTATCTATATCGGGATGGCCTTTGCTTATGGTGATACTTATATTGCCAATTCAGATTTGAAAGACGGTTTATTGATTGAAAATCAAGCCATGTTAAACGCGGGTTTCAAAACAGGAGATAAAATAATTTCGGTTGATGGTGTAAAAATCGCAAAGTTCGACAATGACATCAATATGAAAGTTATTTTGGGAAAAGAGATCCTTATTGAAAGAAACGGAACCCAGCAAACCATAAAAATGCCTGTTGATTTTGTGGATCGATTGTCTAAATTTGAAAAAGGAACCTTATTAGATATCAGAATGCCGTTTGTTATTGGTGCTGTTACCGATGAATCTACCAATAAAGAAATACAACCAAAAGATGTTGTGGTAACCCTTAACGGACAAACTGCAAAATACTTTGATCAAGCACAAACTATATTAGAAAACAACAAAGGAAAGACTATTCCTGCAACAGTATTGCGTGATCAAAAAGAAAAACAAATACAGGTTACAGTTAACAATGACGGAAAATTAGGCGTTCAGCTTGGTGGATTAAGTTTTGATTCGTTGGAAAAATTAGGATACTACAAAGTAAGCAAACAAGAATTCAGTTTCTTGGAATCCATTCCGGTAGGAATTACAAAAGGAAAAGACCAGTTAGTAGGTTACGGAAAACAACTGAAATTAATTTTTAGTCCAAGTACAGGAGCTTACAAACAAGTAGGTGGTTTCAAAGCCATATTTGATATTTTTCCAAGTACATGGAGTTGGGAAACGTTCTGGAGAATTACTGCTTTATTATCAATTATGCTTGGTGTTATGAACTTATTACCTATTCCTGCACTTGATGGAGGTCATGTGATGTTTTTATTATACGAAATTATTAGCGGTAAGAAACCAAGCGATAAGTTTCTAGAAAACGCACAAATGGTTGGTTTCGTATTACTTATAACGCTGTTATTATTTGCCAATGGAAACGATATTTACAAGGCAATTGTAGGGAAGTAAAAAAAAATAAAAAAAGTTTAATTTTTATTTGCAAAAACCAAATGATAGCCTATCTTTGCACCGCTTTACAACTGAAACGCACATCACTATAAAGCAACAAAAAAAGATTAAAAAGTTATTATATATAAAAATACACAGTTTCCTTCTTAGCTCAGTTGGTTAGAGCATCTGACTGTTAATCAGAGGGTCCTTGGTTCGAGCCCAAGAGAGGGAGCTTTTTAAAAAGACTTTACAGCAATGTAAGGTCTTTTTTGTTTTTAAGCCATAGTGAAATCAGTACTTCACGGAGATTCAGTAGATAAAAGCTAATTCTGGATTTTGCCAAGTTGCCAAGTTATTTTACTAAAAAAAGGCAACATATTAGGCATCATCTCTTTTTCTAAAAGGCATCACTTTTTTTATCGTAACCATTTGCATGTCTGACTAAAACAAAAAGTTATGACTACAGACAATTTCAAAATTCTATTTATTGAAGGAAAGAATAGAAAAAACAAGAAGAATCAATCTCCATTATTTTGCCGACTAACCCTAAATGGGAACAGAAAACAGCTTAGCACAGGCATTAATATTGAGTCCGAGCATTGGGATACCAAAAACCAAGTAATTCTAAAATCCCACAAATCTGCAATTCTATACAACTCTCAACTTGACAAGATAAAATCTAAGGTCAATAGTATCTACATGATTTTAAGATTACAAGAAAATCCTTTTTCTATTGAAGACATTCACGACAAATACTTTGGTAAAGAACTAAAGAAAAGTGAATTTATTCTCTCCTATTATAAACAGTATCTCTCCAAAATTAATAAACTAGTAGGACTAGAAATCAAAGACAATACCTATAGCAAGTTCGTTTATGTAGGCAACCACTTAGAAGCTTTCCTCAAATGGAAATATAAGAAAACAGATTACCCACTAAAAGAACTAAGTCTACAGTTTTTAACTGATTTTGACTACTATCTTAAGACAGAAAAGAAGCAAGAGCAAATTACGATCAACAAAACCATTCAAAGACTGAGAACACCTATAAAGCAAGCTATCTCAGAAGGCTATTTGGATAGAGACCCGTTTATAATGCACAAGTCTAAAACAGTCCGTAAAACCGTTATATTCCTTTCTACAGAGGAACTCAAAACCCTTGAAGAAGCTGTATTACTACAAAATAGACTTAGTATAATTCAAGACTTATTCATTTTCTGTTGTTACACTGGGCTAGCCTATTATGAAATGTCAAATCTTTCTAAGGAGAATATCCAAATAGGTTTTGACAATGTTAACTGGATTCAGATGAAGAGAGAGAAAACACAACGTCAAATCTCCATTCCAATACTTCCTAAAGCTCAAGAAATGATTGAAAAGTATTCAAATGATAATAACCTCGTGTTCCCATCTATAAGCAATCAAAAATTCAACTCGTATCTCAAGGAAATTGCTGAAATAACAGGAATTGAGAAAAGGTTAACACATCACACCGCACGTAAGACCTTTGCCTCAACTGTCCTCTTATACAATGATGTTCCAATGGAAATTGTATCAGAATTACTGGGGCATTCTAATATGGTTATTACGCAGGAAAGCTATGGAAAGGTTGTTCAGAAAAAAGTGAGTGAGGCAATGGTAAATCTTAAAGATAAATTGAAATAATAAAAAATGGGTCTAACGCAGAAAAAAGTTTTAGACTCATTCTTCTTTTAAAATATTTATCCCTTCAAAAATTTCATTTACATCTTTACCCAAAGCAAAACAGAATCTCAATAATAAATCAACTGTCATTCTTTGTTCATTTCTAAATACCCTTCTTACGGTAGTTTCTGAACATAGTGCAGTTCTAGCAAACTCAGATTTATTCCCATTGAATTTCACAAGGAACTCTTTGTATATCCTTTTGACTAATTCAAGTTCTATCTGTTCTAGATGCTTCTGCATTTAACAAAGAAAACAAACGGTTAAATCAAAAATCTTTTTACGTAACGACTTATAAGTCGAAAATTAAATTAGATTTGTATAGCGCATCAAAAAATTATTTACATCTATTACAAACAACTAAGCAATTATTATGAAGAAAATTATTTTTTTATTAATATCATTAATATCTCTACAATCTTGTAAAAATAATAGCATTGAAATTGAAAAATTAAAAGAAGAAAACAAAGTTTTAAAAGAGCAGATAATTAACAAACCAATTAATATTCCAAAATACGTATGGACTGTAATAACTTATAAAATAGGAGCAAGACACTTTGACGATAATGGTGGATCGAGGTTAAAAAATATCGAAACGAAATCTTCTTGGACAGATATTATTGAAGTCCAAAATTTTGATTACACGACAAAATTGAAAATGGAAGACGAATTTGAAAATAGAATACGTCAAACAAATTCAATATTGTTACATTCTATTGTAAAAAGAGAAACGTACGATTTTAATAGTTATGCAGAAGCAAGTGAATTTAAATACAAAACTACAAACAATTAATTATGAAAAAACAATTAATATTACTTATGATACTTAGTAACTTTATAATGATAGGTTGCGAAAAAAAATCAAATAAAAATGATTTGGAAAGAGAAAATTTAAAAGGGAGAATTATTTCTGTTAAGGAGCTAAGGTGCAAATTCCAGTGATATTGACCACCCAATTCCAATTTAAAGTGACCACCTGATTCCAATTCAAAATGACCACCTAATTCCGGAGCAAACTGACCACCTCCATTTTCAATAAAAACTACTTTTTTTCATCTGTTAATTAGTATTCAAATATAGTTAAATATTAGCCTTTGTTTAACCCTCTTTTTTTTCTCATAGATTCTCCATGTAATTCGAGTCGATGGGATTGATGTATGAGTCTATCCAAAATGGCATCGGCAATAGTTTTTTCGCCAATTATATCATACCAACCTTGCACTGGGATTTGTGAGGTTACAATAATGGAACCATTATTATGCCTGTCTTCAATGATCTCCAAAAGGGTAATTCGGTTGTGACTATCCAATGCTTGGAGTCCAAAATCGTCTAGTATAATAACATCTTGCCTTTCTATTTTAGCCAATTCTCGTAGGTAAGAACCATCTGCTTTGGCCATTTTTAATTTAGCAAATAGCTTAGAGGTATTAAAATAACTCACTTTAAAACCCTGTATACAGGCTTGATAGCCTAGTGCAGTGCCTAAATAACTTTTGCCTACACCAGTACTTCCAGTGATTAAAATATTTTCGTTTTTTTCTACAAATTCACATTCTGCTAAACGCAGAACCATGTTACGATC